>NZ_JBLYIG010000082.1:0-2776 GCF_049222245.1 Nitrospira sp. BLG_2
GCTCTAACCCATTAAATATTGCTCGACCTGAATTCAGCGGCATGTCGCTTCTTGCCACGTCCACTTTGACCACCCAGTCAGACGTGATGGCTTTTCGACAAAGCGGACTGCCCATAAACTCTGAACATTTGAAGATGCGGCCCCACTTCCTCTTCCAAATGTTCTCCTTTCGAACCGCCGCATTGACAGGAGCGCTTACAAAGGTGCAACATGCGTCTCCTGTTGATCTATTGAAAACGCGCGATCATACAGCTTGACTGCCATATTCATTGGGTCTAGGGTGAATGGAGTCATGAGTACGCTTTTGCGATGACATTCCTTGAAACTCAAAGGATTCTCATTAAGGGTGCGTTGCGGGAATGGATGAAGAGGACATGAGGCGCCCTACTACAACTTAGAGAATAAGGAGGCCAGATCATGGCACTGCTGATTACCGATGAATGCATCAATTGTGGCGCCTGCCTACCGGAATGTCCGAATGAGGCCATCTTCGAAACACGCAGCGACGCGGAGACGAAGGGAAATCATGTGGGCGACGGCCAGGGAGTGGGGGACAATATTTATGTGATCACTCATGACCGCTGTACGGAGTGCGTCGGCCATTTTGACGAACCTCAATGTGCGGCAGTCTGTCCGGTCGATAATTGCTGTATTTCTGATCCGGCGTATCCGGAGGGGACGGATGTCCTGCTGGAAAAAGCGAAGACACTCAATCCTGACAAGCCTATCGATCCGGCGAAAGTTTGGAGCGGCGTGCGGAACTGATCGTTCTCCTTCGCGGCTCCGACCTTAGAATGCTGAAAATTCTGCCGGGAGAGTGTTATGCCTTGGCCTAGCGGAAACGGTTAGTTATGGCTGATAAGGGTCCGAGATTCCTCACAAATGCCACAGTCATTAAGGTTTTAGCCAAAGTCTTTGCATTCCAAGCCATCGAGATCAACCTATTGCGCTCTCAGGCTGGAATATCCGATGCGAATTGGAAAACTCTTAAGCGGGAAGCTTTTAAGAAAACATACGCCAAGCAACGTGCTTTTTATGAGGATCGCTTGACGGGCGCGTTCGCTTTGGAACGCATTTCCCAGTCTGAGCGCGAGACAAGACTTCTCGAACTCTGGCTTAAACAGAGCGAGGAGCCTCCCAAAGGCGAATCATAAGCCATGAGCACAAATCGCTTCTTACGGGTACAGGCGGTGCGGATGCTTCTTGTTGCGGCTACCTTCTGTACATTACTGGTCGTGACAGGAGAGTCGGTATTGGCACATGGGGAAGACATATCCGAGACGAGTCCATCGCAATCGAGCGCATCCAACCCATCGAATCTAGCCAGCCCCGCGGCAGCCGGACTGCAAGCAGCCTGCTGGGCTCTCACCGTCCCTTATGGTGCCGCGAAAATGGCTTATGCGATCGGGGGAGGCATTGTGGGCGGCTTCGCGTGGGCGATAACAGGGGGAGACATGGAGGTGGCAAAGTCTATCTGGTTCCCCTCGATGACAGGCGACTACATCGTCCAGCCGCAGCATCTCACCGGAGAGAAGCACCTCTACTTCGTGGGCGTGTCGCCAGAGGGTCCCCTGTCATAACCTTTCAGATCTCGTACGGTCTGCATCGTTCGGCAAACTCGCGGCGGAGACAAAGGCATAGGGATACAGAAAAGGGTATCCAACCCCCTTTAAATCTTGTGTCAATTCCAGCGACATCGGCCGCCACATGAACCGCCGGTCCATCTAGAGATCCGCCAAATTGGCCAGAAACACATGGTGTTTCCTCTTGCCCCCGAGCACATCTCCCGATACCTCAGACTCATCCAACGTTCCTAGGTATACGATGGACCTGAATCGGTCATTCGGCCCTGGTTTGATGGAGCCGTCTTTTTTCCTCTAAGCCCTTGACAGAGATGAAACCTCGTTCTTCAGATTGGGATGGCCCATCCCCAGAAAAATCTTAAACCTGTGGATAGTGATCCGAATGGTGGCAATGGTAAGAGCGCTAGCAGGGATGATTGGATCATGCAAGGGAAATTTTCCTAGGAATATGCAAGAAAAGAAGGAGCTTCTCTCAAAACCACTATTACTTGGGGTACTTCCAGGAGGAGACGGATGCCTAAAAAATAGGCGATTCGATAAATACGCACGCCATCCGCCTTATTGTTACTGAATCCAGCAACTTGTTCACAAGGTTATCCACAGAAGATGGGGAGTATGAATTGGGGCATTAATATACAAGACTCATCCCTCGTAGTTAGGGAGATAACTAGGGCAGCGCGTACCACAGTAGAACGCTATTATTTGTGGATGTTCTCTTATTGGACGGCTTTGGGAGCTTCGGCTCGCTCATAGGTTCTCTCTCTACTGGTCCGGTAGTGGGAATTCAGCTGAGTGCGAAGTATGAAAATGTCGAATTTTTCATGCCAATACCTCCTGAAAAAATTGTTTCGTCAAACCCTTTGTCGCGGTTTGCGCTCCAATGGGTAGCGCGCAGGCACACCATGACCCGAGTTATCGGTACATAGGTTCACTGGGTGAATGTGAAATAGCCCTAGCGGTGACGAGCAGGCTTCGAGGATTTCCATTTCCAGGGCGGGACGGGATTAGACTCAGCCCACAGGCCCGTCCCAGCGGCTCTGGCCAGTTCTTCCATATCTTTCAAGGATTGATCGCCGGACCAGCCCGGTTGCACCCAGGCGAGCCCCTCTTTGATCAGCTCATGGGCGATCTGTCGCCCGTCCGGCAGGAGGATGTCGGCGATCATCCGACCCTGACGATCCCGCTTCAGGTCT
>NZ_JBLYIG010000083.1:0-16241 GCF_049222245.1 Nitrospira sp. BLG_2
GGTTTCAGATCTTCCCGCTGCAAATTCTCGATGACTTGCTGGTAATCGGTATGCGACCGATCGACAAATGCGGGAATCGTGGCTTTCCCAACGGATTTGGAAGCCCTGAGCCGGCGTGCGCCAAAATTCAAGATCCATCGCTTCTGCTCGGTGGGATGCGGACGGATCGACACGGGCGTTTTGACCCCGTGCAACCTGATACTCTGCTCCAACTCCTCCATGCTCTCCGCGCCGAACTCTTTGCGCGGCTGAGCCGGATCTTCATCAATGTCCTTGACTGGAATTTGAAGCGGGCGCCCCAAAACTTCAGCCGTCACAGTCCGTTCTTTGGCGATCGGATCCGGCACAGGAGCAGGCGCCGGTGCAGTGCGATCGAGAGCCGTGAGATCCAGTGTCGCTGTTATTGGTTTTTTCATTCTGTAACCCCCATCGTATGAGCAACTTTCTGAAAGATCGGTTTGAGATGCATCCACGCATCGCGTGAACTCGTTTTTTGCAAGGTCCAAATCGGCGCCCCCATCGCCTGGGCTTCAGCCATAGCCGTGCGCGAGGGAATGGCGGCCATACGCCCATCATCCAATCGAATGAACAGCGAGGCGAAAGCCGTGCAGAGCTGTTCAAAATTAGCTCGTTGAAACGGCGTCGGCTCCACAAGATTCGGGAGAAGCCCAATGAAGCGGAGATCTTTATTCAACGTGCTTTGGATCTTTAAGACTTGTGCCCGCAGCGCCGCAATGCCGTCGACGGCCTCCTGATTCAATTGAATGGGAGACAACACAAAATCTCCCACCACGAGTGAGGCGAGCACACGAATATCAGGATTGGGATTGGTATCAATAATGGCCACATCAAACCGCTCATCAATTTCGTTGAGAAACAATTTGAGATTCGTCGCGAATTGGTTATGGTCTTCTTCCCGTCTTTCGAGTCTTAAGAGATCTCCATGCGACGGGATCACCACAAAGTTTCCCTCTTCAACAGCGGTGACATGTTCGGTCAATAATTGATTGGCCGTGATCGCCGAGATGGTAGCCAGTTTCGACATACTGATGTTTTTCGAGGTGTTCCCCTGGTGGTCTAAGTCAATGATCAAGACTCGTTTCTTGAGGTATTCGACGAGAAAGTACCCAAGTTGGCAGGCAATCGCCGTTTTCCCCACGCCGCCCTTCTGATTGGCTAAGACCAACGTTTTCATCGACAGCTCTCCTTCTTCACGGACCAGTGAATGCTATCCTCGTCAGTGTCTTTCTTTCCTAATGACATGCGCACGGACGTCGCTCGCACTACCTCGCTTACCTTTTGGCAGATTGCATTGAAGCACCATGATTGAATTTCATAATAATTTCCATTATTTCCAATAATCACCCGTACCTTATCTCCGACATTCATGGCTATACATCATGGAGACTAAACTGCGCTTGAGACGAGATGTTTCATCGAAGCCTGTTTGGAAAATCATCACCCAACGTTTCGGTCGGAGCAGTATCCTAGGAAATGAGAATTGTCAATCCTCTTCAGCCTTGAAAAGACTCTATTTTTTTGTTTGCTCAGTCAGTGCGGTACCCAGTTGACTGACGACTTCATGTGTCGAACGTAGGCAAGCTGGTTATTCGCGCGAAACGTTCATCGATCGTTTCACGAAGAAGCGACAACGACGTCGGATCATAATCATTAAGAACATGATTCTCCAAGAGATGGGCGCGCGTAGGAGCCACGGTGTAGACCACGAGCGGGGTTTTTTGCTCATTAATCAGCGGAGCCACGCTCCTCATACTGTCATACGGCGGCAATGTTGGCGGAGTCTGTGAGTCATCTATAGAATTCCTTTCAACCGTCCTTGGCTGCCGATTTCTATCGAATTTCTTTTCCTGTCCGGCGTGTCGACCTGACGAGAAATTGGAGCAGCTCCCCGTCCTTCGTTTTCGTCATGACGCAATGAGATCCTGCCGATGGCGAGCGGCGAAACTTCCATTCCTTGTACAAGAGACCTCCGGCCGCCACAGCCACCATTCCACCGAGCAACCACCACACGATCATGTGTCCCTCCGGATTTTAGGTTCAATGGCTTTTCGTCTTCGCATGTCCTGTCGCATATGACCGAAACTCTGCAAGGTAGCGTCCACCACCGTGTTCTCTTTTACCATAGTTGCATGGCATTGCATAACTTCCGATACTGCGTTGCTCGTAGTACCGGTGTGGGACTTTCCATTATGCTTGCCTAGTATCCGGCAGTTACCTCGATTCCAAGCGCTTCCATATCCGGCTGTCCGGACAGCAGTAGCGGCCACAGGGGGACTTCTACTTACCCCTTCAAGTTCTAGATCTAATCCCGGTACAATAGATCATCGGCGAATATGACCTTAACTCCTGTCCCCTTCTACATTCTCTGTGGCTCCCTCGGCGCCGGAAAGACGACGCTGCTGATGCGACTATTGGAGCATTGGAAAGCCCAGGACCGACGAACCGGCGTGCTGATGAACGAGGCCGGGTCCGTCAGCATCGATGGTCCTCGAGCCGGCACACTGGCCGAACAGGTCATGAACCTAGCCGGAGGTTGTGTCTGTTGCGACACGAAGGAAGACCTCTCCTGGGGCATCGCGCAACTGGTGCGCGATTATAGATCTGATGTGGTGATTCTCGAATGCTCGGGCCTTGCCGATCCGGCTGAAGTGATCGATGCAGTGACCGATGCCTACACGGCGCGATTGGCTTCTCTTGAACGAGTCATAGCGCTTCTACATCCGGTCTCGACTGAGGAAAGCCATTCCAGCGCCTATGTGACGACACAAGCAATCCGCTGTGCCGATGAACTCGTCTTGAACAAACGGGACCTCTATGTCCCAGGCCATTGGGAGCGATTCCGCGCCGGTATCCTCGAGCAAAATCCCTATGCCCGCCTGTGGGAAACGTCGCACGCGCGGCTCGATGTCGCCGGCATTCTGGCTCCGCATCCCTCCACGAAACGGACGGCACCGACGAATGTGCTGCTCGGCAAGTCGCGACCCGGCTCCTCTCAACGCGCGGTTTACCATCCGATCGCCACGACGATCCCGTTGCCGGGTCCGCTGAATCGCCGGCGATTCCTGACTTGGATCAACACGCTCCCCAAAGAACTCGAGCGGGCGAAAGGCTATTTCCGATTTGCTCAGGAACCGGAGCTGCAAGAATTCCAATCTGCGTTGCCGGGACAGGCCACTATCACATCACTCACTCTCTTGGATGAACCTGAACCGGCCCTGGTGTTGATCGGGAGAGGATACGATGTGGAGCGTCTGCGGGCTGAGCTCTTAGCCATGGTGGAAGAACCGACGCGCCCCGGTTGATTTATGATCCTATCTCCGCTTCTTTAATCGGCGGAGTCACCGCTTCCGAATTCTTCCTGAATGTAGGCCAGCGGAGTAGCGCCCACGCGGCCCCTCCCCCCAGCACTCCTCCCAGTATCCACCCCCCAAGCACATCGGTCACATAATGCGCGCCGACATATACTCGGGCAAACCCGATCAGCGCGACAAGCGGCCAGCTGACCCAACCCGACTTGGGATAAAGGACTTGTACGAACGACGCAATCGCCGCGGTGTTGGCCGCGTGATTAGACGGAAAACTGAACAGGGCTCCACAGCCGTTCGGCTCGATTTTGACTGCTTCGGTAAGCGCCCGGCAAGGTCTGACTCGTTCAAAAACCCATTTGAGCTGTCCTCCGAAAAAATCCGTCAGCCCGACCGCTGCTCCGAGAACCGGGCCTCCCAGCAATGCCTCTCGCCTGTTATGCCAAATCCAATACGCGATGACGCAAGCTCCAGGCAGGTACAGCAGGCTGCGATTTCCCAATTGAAGAAAGAAGTGATCGGCAACGGCCGACCGGCTTGCCAAGCCGTTGATCGCCAGGAAGAGAAGTTCGTCCATGCTCATGCGTGCGACGATAAAGCGTTACCCGTCACCCGTCAAGCGTCAACCGATCTCTTGCTCAATCCCGACGGACCAAATGATAGAAGGAAACGAGTAATCTATTCGGAGTCCGGCTTCATGCCAACAACGATTTCTATTGCTCCTTCCGCCACCGATCGATCAACAACGATGATCGGCTCAAATCTGATGGAATGAAAAGCTTGGGCTACTTGTAGGGCAAATCTGGGTACCTTCTCACGGTCACGAATTCTGATTTCAAAACTATTGATGTTTCCGCCGAAAATGCCTGGGCTCACCTGTGCCTCGTCCCATCCGGCTTCTTTGAGAATATCGGAAATTTGTCCGGCAAACCTGCCTGCTTCTTCATCCCCCATAACGGCGATGATTTTGATCGGCCCTCTGGGAATTGGTTTCAGGTCTTGCAGTAAACGAGCGCGCTGCGCATCTGAAATCGTTCTCCGTTTGATCCGGTCTTTGACTTTCATGAGTTCGCTTTCTGCTCGAGCCGCGCGCTCCCGAAGCGCCGCCGCCTCAACCTCCAGTTTGCCCGCGCGCTCCTTGGCGGCCGCAGTGTCAGCCAACGCTTTGGCAGTTCCTTCATCCGCCCGCGCCGCATCTTTCTTGGCTTCTTCCGATTGCGCCTCAGCGGCTTTAATCATGTGCTCTGCTTGAGCCGTTCGCTCTCGGAGGCCGGCCGCCTTCATTTCCAATGCTCCAACGCGCTTGTTTGCGGCGGCCGCATCCGTCAGTGCTTTTTCTGTTTTCTGGCGTGCTTTGGATACTTCGCTCTCCGCCACTTCGATCCTTGCTGCATATTCCCTCTCAAAATGCAGACGGACTTCTTCTTTCATGTCACTGACCGTGGAAGAGGACCACCAAGACAAGCATCCAAAGATCGCTCCCGCTGCCATGAATCCGACAGATATTTTTCCTGTCCAATTCGCTGGCTGTTGTAACGGAAAGATAGCTCCGGTGAGTACGTGGGTTTTCGACTCGTCCGCCACTCCCGTGTCTTCGTTCAGCGAACGAGTCTTGGAGGAAACCCAAAAATACAAGCCGCCATACAAGACACCAACCAGAGTGAACCCTACAGTGGCTATTCCCGTCCAAAATGCGAACGATTCTAGTGCGGAAGAGCTCATCTCACTGCGCCTGGTTTCGAACCTGAGTCGAGTACCAGAATGATACTGATTGTACGAACGGATTACAAAATCGAGCAAAAGGCCTCGCGTCTTGGCTCCATAGTCCAAGGCAATGCGATGACCACGGCTCAGCATCAAAGATGAAATCCCGCAAGAGTTTCGAGCTGGGATCCAGCGGCTGAGGCAATCGCGATAATCACTGCGCATCACCTCGCGAAGAATAGCGTACAGCAATAGTGAGACCTGATGGGCATCGGCGCTCTCGTCTTGGCCCTCATCAACTTGGCATTCGCGGTGCTAGAAGATCGCCAGGAGACAAACGGAGCGGGATGCGGGCGGCACGAAGAATGCGTTTATGCGTTTAGAGGATGTGGCACAGCTCAGTGGAACAGCGAACCGAACGGGTTGCGGCCTTCGTCAAAGGGACACGGATAGAATGTTGACGCTACTTTATTGTGATTCTGATGGTCAGGCAACTGTCACCGCGTACGGAAATGGATTCGGACCGTCAGCTCGCCGTCCACCGGATCGTCCCCTTTCATTTGGGGATCGAAGGTCCATTTGCCGAGAGCGGCGATCCCCGCGACCGTCAGCTCTCGATGATTGCACGGTTCCAGGACGACGACCGTCACTTTAGCTTCCCGTGAGACGAGCAAGCGCACCTTCATCCAGTCGTCGAGCTCCTTGCCATCCAGCGACGGGGGAATGCGGGGCCATGGAGTCGATTTCGCCACTGGGCCCAGTTGTTGATCCTTGTTCAGCGATAAGCCGTGGACATGCACTTCGGGAAGTTCAAGGACATCCTCTTCATGATCAGAGGCATGCGTGGCCTCCTCGCCGGTCACTGCCTGCGCAGCAATCGGCACAAGGCAAGAACAGACGATCCCACCAGCCAGCAACCAAGTTAGATGTCGCACAATCATGTTGTCCGTCCTTCTGCGCCGCCATCTTGCCTGAACCTTAAACCTGATCTCAACTTTCTTCCCTCATCAGAAGAACCACTGTCCACGGAAGAAAAAGGAGCGTGGCATTCCCGCGCGGGCCACATCGAGGCCGATGCTGCCTTCACCCTTGCTGTAAAAATATTGCTCATCAAACAGGTTGACAACATCGATCCCCAACAACAGTTTCTGTCCATGCCAGGGCAGCGGAATTGTATGGGTAAGGGACAAGTTATAGACGGTATACGAAGGCTCGTGTGAGGAGTTGGTCTTTGCGCCTTCCTCCGAGGTCCGCAGCCCATAACCGTAGAGCATTTGTCCGGAGATGATCGTCCGCTCCAAGAGACGGTAGCTTAACACGGCCGAGCTGGTGACAAACTGTGAGTGATCGCAGAAGACTCCGCTGCCGGACGTGATGTCGTTGATTTCCGCCTGGTCGAGCAAATACTGTCCTGACTGCAGGCCATACCCCTTGCACTGCCCCCATGCCACGTTCCCGCGCAACGTGAGCTTTTCCCTCAGCTGCACCTTCAACGCGGCATCAATCCCGCGCTGCCAGCCTCGTTCGAACGAGAAGTAATTCAACAACGGGGTCTTCCCGAACTGACCGGCGTCGGAAAGAAAATTCGCCAGTTTGTAATAACCCGTCAGCTGCAGCGTCGCAGAGGGCCCCACGGCATGATAACTCCCGACTTCGAAATAATGCGCGCGCTCGGCCCGAGGGCGGAACCCCGTCGGATTCTCCGGAGCGGCCGTTGTGTTTTGAGTATTGAGGTTGTTGAACGCGACCTGCTCGATGTTGGGCGGGGTGAACAGACGACCGTAGTAGGCATGAAACGCGTTGGATTGGTCGTGCTTGTACGTCACCCCGATTCGCGGGCTGACCTGCCCTTCGTTGTAAAACCCTTGTATCACATCGCCCCGCACACCCGCATTGAAAACCCAGTGTTCGTTCGGGCTCCACTGATCTTGCAGCCAAAATTCTTGTCTCGTTTGAATGTTCTGGTTGGAGGCATCCCGCGTTATCACTGGTCCGGACGGCACGCCGCCTCCGGTGTCAAACGCAAAAATCTGCGTCGCATTGTTCGCCCGGGTATAGTCGAACTGCATGCCACTTTTGATCAGATGCTGAGGATTGAGCACCCAGGTATGATCCAAGCGGAAGCCTCCGGAGTAAGCCGTTCGTCTCTGGTTCGAGGCCTGAGCTCCGCTCGCATCGTCCGCGTAGGCCAGCGCGTTCAACGGGTCGGTGTGGAAATCGGCTTCTCCGCGCCGGAAATAGAGTCCCACGCCGAAAAAATTACTCGCATTGACGTCATGCCGCCAAACCAATTGGCTGTACTGATTATTCTCCTTTTGAAACTCGTTGACGGCTCTGGAGTTGACGGGATTGAAGGTCGGATCCTGTGCTTGCAACAGTGCCAACACATCCTGATTGACGGAAAGATTCGGCGTTGTGGGGATCTCATGCTTCGCAACCGCATTGAGAAAGATCCAACTAAAATTGTTGCGGTTGTCGACCTGGTAGTCGCCGCGAAGATAGGTGTTGTTCTTTTCGCTTCGATTGTGAAAGTTCTCGCTCCCTAGCGTCGGTGGTTCGAGCCCTCTTGCGGTGTTGACATAACTATTCAGGGCGTATATGCGGACTTTCTCGCCGACCGTCCCTCCGTACTCGAACGAAGGGTTCACCGTCTCATGAGATCCGCCGAAACCTTGCAGCGACCCGAACCCCGGCCGCGTTCCGCTCTTACTCGTAATGTCTAAAATCAGCGACGTCTTGTTGCCGTATTGGGCTTCCATCCCACCCAGAATGATGTCGGCCCGCTCCCAGGCCCTCGGTGGAACGATATCGGCGAAGGCGCCGGTGACAGTGTCGGGAATGGGAATCCCGTCGATGCGAAACTGCTGGCCGGCATGGTCCTGCCTGATATGCGTCTGCCTGAGAGCTCCGTATGCGACGCTCGGCACGGTCTGGAGCACTTCATGTACGTCAACGTTATTCCCTTTCGGAAGCGCTTCGATTTCCTTGCGGCTGACCTGATAGGTTGCGCTCGAAGACCGGTACTGAATCGCCGGCAACGGAGACACTATTTCAAGGGCGATATCCTTGGTCACGGCCAGCGTCAGGGACAGCGGAGGGATCGGATCCACGCCGACCTTCACGACGACAAATTCGCTCTTATAAGTTTCTTGAACCGCGCTGATAGAGTAGGTACCTTCCTTGGGTATCACTATGGTAAACTCGCCTGCCTGATTCGTGACTCCCTGAACCACGATATTCCCTTCCAAATCGCGCGCCTGGACAATGGCCTGATCCACTCGCCGCAGGTCTTGGTTTTGGACGACACCGCTGATCGCCATGATGGGATTGTTGTTCTGCGCCTGAACAATTGAAGACGGCCCCCAGGCCACTGCCATGATGATCATCCCGAACATCACAGGCCACACACGTCTCACTACCTGGTACCGCATGCCGATCCTCCCTCGCAAACTCGCGATAATAAAGTAGAGTAATGGAATAGGCGGCGCATGGAGCTCGCGGCCTATCGACCATTTGGCTGCTTCGCGTGATAGTCGGTTATACTTGAGGAGGTGCGCGGGAAGGACCGACAAGCGATGGGGCAGCCGAAAGCAGGATGGATTCAGAAGGACGTTCCCGATTCCGGACGACGTCGCAAACGGCTAATCGCGGAAGATCGAGATCAACCGAGCCGGCGATATGGTGCTGGACCCACTGGCAGATGTCGGTATCCGAATGTTCGTGACCATCCGAGTCGACAGCAGCCAGTTCATGGTGGATATCCTGAGCCACTGCGAACGGAGCCAGTCCCAAGATGATGCAAACCATTCCCAATGCGACTCCTGCGCGGAGTAACGATGGGCGGGATCTGTACGTCATCTGAAACAGAGAAAGCATGGCGGTAGAAGAATAGGCATCCATGGCCAGAATTGCAAGAACTGCCGGGGAACGGGGAATAGTGACTCCAATTAACCCGATTTATCGACCGAGTGGATCAGTATGGACTTTTTCGGCATTATTCGGTAGATTGCTGGCCCCCTCAAGATCTCAATACGCGAATGATCTTTGAAGGACGTACCCCTCATGAATAGGCCGATCGACAATCAGCATGTTATTGAGATCAAGGCGTTGCCGTCCCCGCGCGCCATTAAGACCAAACTGCCTATTACCGACCAGGCTGCGGCTCTCGTCGTCGAAACCCGAGAAGCGATTCGCCGAATTCTCCATGGAGAGGATCGTGAAAGGCTCTTGATCATCGTAGGACCCTGCTCCATCCATGACCCCGATGCCGCCTATGAGTATGCCGCCAAGCTGAAGCCGGTTGCCGATACCTTGCGTGATCGTCTCTTGATCGTGATGCGCACGTATTTTGAAAAACCGCGAACCACCGTCGGATGGAAAGGTTTGATTAACGACCCGCATCTGGACGGTACATGCGATATCGCGACGGGGATGGAGATGGCCAGAGGAGTTCTCCTCAAGATCAATCAATTGGGCCTTCCTTGCGGAACGGAGCTCCTGGATCCGATCAGTCCACAGTACGTTGCCGATCTCATCAGCTGGGTGGCGATCGGTGCCCGAACCACCGAAAGTCAAACCCATCGCGAAATGGCGAGTGGTGTCTCCATGCCGGTGGGATTCAAGAATGGGACCGAAGGAAGTTTGCAGGTCGCAATCAACGCAATGATCTCAGCCCGCGCGCCACACCATTTCGTCGGCATCAATGCCGACGGCCAGACCGCGATCATCAGGACCATGGGCAACCCCGACCGCCACATCGTTCTCCGCGGTGGAGGAGGAAGGACCAACTACGAGGAAGAGCATGTCGTAAGGGCTGAAGCGGCGGTTTCCGGAGAAGGCATCGCCCGTCCGATCATGATTGATTGTTCGCACGACAATTCCAAAAAAGATCACACACGCCAAGGCTTGGTCGCCCATGAGGTGCTACGGCAATTCCGTGAAGGCCGCCAAACCATCATGGGTCTCATGCTCGAAAGCAATCTCAATCCCGGCAGACAGGCGTGGAAAGAAGGTGTCGCCCTCCTTCATGGCGTTTCGATTACCGATGCCTGTCTCGGCTGGAACGAGACCGAACATTTGCTGTTTGAGATCGCGACCGCGATCACCCCTAAGCCGGTCTCTTAATCCTATCTACCCGTTTCCAAATCTCAGAAACCAGGATTTCTGTTTTCGATGAATGGTTGTTGACGCCGAGTGGATTGCCCCGCATACACACACCTCCCGATAAGATCTCGCGCGAGCTAAGCTTTGAAATACATGCGGAGGAGTCGGCTTGGCGCAGGTGTCTCCGCTGTCACGAGATTTCGAGATGGTAGCGGTCCAACGTCGTGGCTTTATGACGCGCGAGGTTGGAGAGAGACTTATTGTAATCGACGATGGCCCGCAACTCGTTTCCCTGTGCGATGGAGAGGTCCCGCTGAAAATCGAGCACAAAGCGAGTGGCGCTAAGCCCCACCTTTAACCGTTCCTGCTCGGTTTGCAGTTGCTTCTCGGCTAAGATGCGTGCCGAACGGGTGGTTTCGATACGCTTGAAGTCGGTCTGCACACGGCGCACGGCCTCACGAACGCCGAGAATAATTTGGTGACGAACACTCGCGAGGCTGATTTCGGCATTCTTGGCTTCCAATTGACGCTTCGTGTACGCGCTGATCGCGGCGCGATTGCCGAGCGGGTAGCTGAACACCAGGCCCGCGCCATAGTTGTAGAAGCTTCCGCTAAAGTTTCTCATGAGGGACTCACTATAGTCCCCTCCGAGTCCGGTAAGGCCCATGGTGCCCTGAAACGACAGCGTGGGGAGCAGTTGATTGCGGGCGAATTGTTTATTGAGCTCACTGGACTCGATATGCTTTTTTGCCTGGACGATTTCCGGGCGCTGTTCTATCGCCGTCTCGATGGCTTCTTCAAGGCTAAGAGTCTCGAGATAGGTGATGGGGGCATCGACGGGGGTAAGACGCACATTTTGCCGCAACTCGGCTTCGCCCGGATTCAGGATAGTCCGCAGCTGATCTTCCTCATCGCGAATGGCTTTTTCAGCCACCAAGACCTGCTCCACTCTGGACGCTACGGCGGCCTCCGCCTGGAGCACGTCGACGATGGACATCACGCCGCCTTTGGCCTTGAGGCGGTTCGTGGCCAATAGCTCCTCGGCTGCTTTCAGCGCGGCTTGAGCGACCTTCACATTTTCTCTCGCAAACACCAGTTCCCAATAGTTTTGTTCGACCGAGGCAATGACAGTCATGACCCGGTCCCGAAAGATATGCTGCTCGACGACCGCGTTGTTTTGGGCGACCTTGATGAAGGTGGTGCTCACCGCAATCCCGGCGTTCTTGAGAAGCGGTTGGGTCACTGTAAACGACAAACCGCCGGTCCAGGCGGGGTTGAACAAGAATCCCTCGGCGGGACTCGCGCTGTATCTTGCCGGGCTATAGTTCACATCGAAATTTCCGCCCGTAATAAGCGGGGTCGAAGCGTCGACCGACACGGCATGGTTGCGCTGATCGAACTTCGTGATCTGGTTAAGTAGACCTCCGGTTGCTCCGAACACGGGTCGCTCAAGAGGATCGACCGTCCGGAAAAACTGGCCGTTCACACTCAACGTGGGATCGAACCTCGATTGTTCGAAGACGATATCGGCCATCCGGCTTTCTTTCGTGTGGCGGCTGAGACTGATGTCGAGGTTATTCTGCAGAGCCCGAACCGCCGCATCCGCCAGCGACACCGCTTCATGACGTTCCTGAGGAGTGGGTTGGCTCACATCCAAGCTCCAACTTCGAGACGGAGACACGATGCCGCACAAACCCACGAACATAAGAACTGCAAGCCTGCGTTGAGCCGAACATTTGCAATCCATAACGCCCTCCCGTAAACAGAACCTCCGCCGGATAGCCGACGCAACATTGGCCGAACGCGGTTGGTAGACCACGCTCCCACTAAGGCCTACCGCTCATCCCATTATTGGGACGAGATGACCGGACTTGCCCCTCACGTGCATGAGGAAGTCATATGGCTGTTTCGTCTCCTAAGCCTCGGGCACCTTCGCGCCTCTCGAAAGGATCATATATCCGGCAGGCACCAGGACGAGCGTCACGAGAGTCGACACCACCAGCCCTCCGATAAGTACAACGCCGATCTGACGGCGACCCGCTGCTCCCGCGCCGGTCGCGAGCGCGAGAGGCAAGGCTCCAAGAATCGTCGCGCAGGTCGTCATCAGGATAGGACGAAGTCTCAATGCAGCCGCTTCGATGACCGCCTGGGATCTATCGACGCCGCGCTCTCGCAACTGATTCGCGAATTCCACGATGAGAATCGCATTTTTCGTGACCAGCCCGATCAGGATCACCATACCGATTTGACTATAGATGGTGAGAGTGCCGTCAATCATAGCCAAAGACAGTAATGATCCGGACACTGCCGGCGGTACTGTCAGTAGAATGGTCCAGGGATGCCGGAAACTCTCGAACTGTGCCGCGAGCACCAAAAAGATGACCGCTAGCGCCAGCACGAACGTCATATACAGGTTTCGATTGCTTTCCGCGAATGTTTTGGACTCTCCGGCATAGGCCGTCCGCATACCGGGCTTGATAATATCGCGTGACGTTGTATCCAGATAGTTCAAGGCCTCTCCCAGCGTGAACCCCTCGGCAAGCCCCGCGCTCACGGTGACCGCGCGCATGCGATCGAAATGATTGAGGGCTTGTGGAGCCGGCACTTCCTTGACCGTCACGATATTGTTGAGCTGGACCAATGCGTCGTCATTCCCCCGTACATAAAGTTTACTGATATCCGATGGTGTTGCACGATACCGCTCATCGACTTTGACGATCACCTTGTACTGGCGACCGTTCTGCATGAACGTGTTCACCGGTCTTCCGCTGAGCAATGTTTCCAACGTCCTCCCGATCGAAGCCACGGATACGCCCAGATCCGCGCTCTTGTCGCGAGACGTTTCAACGGCCAAATGAGGAGTATTCAACGCTAAATCCGTTTCGGGTGTGACAAATCCTGGATGGTTGGATAGCCGGGTGACCAGTGTATCGGCGACCTGCTGCAGCTCCTGATAATCCAATCCTCCGATGACAAACTGCACAGGCGTTTTGTCCGACCATTCATCGATCGAAGGAGGATTCATCAAATACGCTTTTACGCCGGCTAACTTCCCGACCTCTCGGTTCAAGCTCGCGACAATCTCTTGCTGACTTCTTGCGCGATCATTCCAATCCTTCAAGGTGACCCAACTGGCGGCGCGGTTAACCATCGGGGGATTGTCTCCGCGCGCCACTACCGTATACGTATGGGCAATCTCGGGTACCGTCTTGAGTATCGACTCCAGCTCTTTGGCATAGGTATCGGTATAGCGAAGGGTGGCGCCTTGAGGGGCGGTGAGGAAGCCGGAAAACCACCCTGCGTCTTCCAGGGGAGCTAATTCGGATGGTAACCGGTTGATGATGGATAGGCTTGCGAGGCTTGCTCCAACCGCCATGATCACGACCGCCGTCCTGGCGTTAATGGCCCAAGCCAGCACATGTCGGTACCGTCGCGCAACACTCTCCGAGAATCGGAGCGCAAATCGGGATCGAGAAAACTGATTGATTTCTTGACGAAGCAAGCGTCCACACATCATCGGTGTCAATGTCAGCGCCACAAAGCCAGACAAAAGCACCGCCGACGCAACGGCAATGGCCAATTCCGTAAATAGTCGGCCGACGATTCCGGTCAGAAATGCTATTGGAATGAACACCGTCACGAGCGAGATGGTCGTCGCGATGACGGCAAAAGCAATTTCGTTCGTCCCCTCGATCGCCGCCCGGATGGGCGGCATGCCGGCGACGATCCGTCGATGAATATTCTCCAACACGATGATGGCGTCATCCACCACAAGCCCCACGGCAAGCACGAGGCCCAGCAAGGTCAAGACGTTCAGCGAGCACCCGGTAAGCGCCATAACGGTGCAGGTCCCGACGATGGATGCCGGGATTGCCACTGCAGGCACGAGCGTCGCGCGTACGCTGCCCAGAAAACAAAAGATCACCAACACGACTAACAGTAACGAAAGCCCCAATGCCACATAGACTTCGTGCAGCGAGCGCTCGATCGGCGTTGAGCTGTCCCACGCAACCGTCAAATCCATTCCCGCCGGGAGTCCCGCCGAAATCGACGGGAGTTGCTCCTTGAGGGCACGCGCCACGGCCAAGGTGTTGGCCTTGGACTGGCGAGACACGGAAATGCCCAACGACGACTTGCCGTTAAACCGGCCGATCTTCCGCGTATCCTCCGCGCCGAGTTCCACGCGCGCGACGTCTTCCAGGCGAACCGGATAGCCGTCACGATAGGCCACGATCAGCGATTCGAATTGCTTCGGGGTGTGTAACGTCCCTTTTAGCGAGACACTGAATTCCACTTGACTGCTTTCGATACGGCCGGCGGGGATCGAGGCATTCTGATTTCGGATTGCGTCTTCCACGTCCTGAACCGTCAACCGACGAGCGGCAAGCCGGTCGGGATCCAGCCAAATCCGCATGGCATAGCGCCGTTCACCGTCGAGGTATGTCGTCGACACCCCTGGAATCATGACCAGCCGTGATTTGATGAACCGATCGGCGACGTCGGATAGCTCCAGTTCGGAATGACTGTCGCTGGAAACGGCGATCCACATGATTTCGGTGTTCTCGGCGGCAGCCTTTTCGACAAAGGGCTCGAGAATGCCCAGCGGCAGCAACGATCGTATCTGGGAAACCCGATCGCGGACGTCATTGGTCGCGCCGTCCAAATCACGTGCTATTTCAAACTCGAGCGCGATCATCGACACTTCCTCGCGGCTGGCCGACGACATTGTCCTCAGCCCTTGAATGCCGCTGAGCGAGTCCTCCAGTGGAGTCGTCACGTCCGATTCGATGACAGACGCGCTGGCCCCCGGATACACTGTTCGGACCGAGATAATAGGCGGCTTAATGTCGGGATATTCTCGAACCGGCAACCGAAAAAAACTCAACACCCCGAACAAAATCAACAGCAGGGTCATGACGACGGCGAATACCGGCCGACGGATACATGTATTGGAAAAGCTCACGCGGATACTCGATGGAACTGATTGGCAATAGTCATAGCGGGAGAGGCTGTCTGTCGCTACTCGGATGATTTGATCGAAACAAGCTCGCCGTCCTGCAACTTGTGGGTTCCAGTCCGGACCACGACATCCCCTTCTTTCAATCCTGATCGCACCTGGACCATGCCTCGTTCACGCACCCCTACCGTGACTTCTTTCAGTCGGACGGTCCGTTCTTCGACCTGAAACACCATTGGCTTATCCTGACGAAGAAATTCGGCTTCTTCCGGGATCAGAAGCGCATGGGTATCTTCCCCGACATTGAGCCGAACCGTGACAAAGAGACCGGGGCGCAGAGTGCCCGCCTGATTTGGAATCGATGCGCGAACCGAGACCGTCCGGTTGGTCGCATCGACCCGCGGATCGATCGCCGTCACATGTCCCTCAAACGCCGTGCCGGGAAACGCATCTGTCATGACGACGAGCTGTTGGCCCACATGAAGACGACTCAGCCATGCTTCAGCTACCTTGAAGTCCACGTGCAGGGTGCTCAAATCCTCCAGATTCACGATAGCTTGCCCAGGCTGTATATAATCTCCGACCGAGACGCGACGAAGCCCCACGGTTCCACTGAACGGCGCGCGGATGACGGTTTTTTTCAGGCGAGCCGCGTACAGGAGGCTGTTCGATGCCGCCGCGTGCCAGGCCATTCTGGCTTCATCAATCTGCTGAGCCGGCACAATGACCTCTTGCTGATCGTTCAGTCGCTTCAATCGCTCGTACGTCACCAGCGTCATCTTCTCCTCCGCCGCCGCCTGGTTGACTTGCGACTGAAGCTCTTCCGGGTCCAGTTCGACAAGAGGAACCGCGCGTTCGACGGACTGGCCATCTCTAAAGTGTATGCGGCGGATCACCCCGGCGATTTCAGGTCTCACGGTGATCGAGGCAATCGCCTCCAGCGTACCCACGGCCTGGATCGATTCTGTGACCGAACCGACGACGACGGGCGCGACTTCTACCAAAGTATGCTGCTCAGATGCTGGGGAGGCAGTCGAGGATTCGCTGGTTGACCACCCCCCCAATCTGACGGCAATGATCAGGACGACCAGCAGAGCAACCCCGATAGCGATGGTGAAACTTTTCGACTTCATAATTTGCGGTCAATTCTA
>NZ_JBLYIG010000084.1:0-6474 GCF_049222245.1 Nitrospira sp. BLG_2
TCGGCGGCAACAGCAGCGAACAAGTCGGCGCCAACAAGTCCGTGGATGCGTCGAGCAATATTTCTGAGAATGCTGGGAAGAATTTTGCCATGACAGCCGGCGACAACATGACGGGAACAGCCGGCAAAGACGTGACGATCAAAGCCGGCAAAAAAATGCTCCTTGATGCCGGAGAGGAAATCACCATCCAGACGGGAAGTGCGCGTATCCAGATGAAGAAGAACGGCGACATCGTGATTGAAGGGAAGAAGATTTCGGTCAACGCGTCGGGCGATATCGTGATGAAAGGCAAGAAGATCCTGCAGAACTAATGAGGGGACGACTATGGAGCGTCAGCAGTCGGATCAAATCCTAGAACTTCTCGTCGAAACCGAACAACAACAAGATCATCAGGTCTCCACTCCACCAAAATCGATAAACGGTATCCATCGCGGGTTGTTATCGGAGATCGATCCTGCATCAGGGTTGATCCGCATTGTGATTCCGAATCTATTTGGCATGGAAGCGGTGTCCGCACGTTCAATCGTGCCACTCTCCAAGGAAAAGCTAGGAGAAGAAGTCTTGGTTGCGTTCGAAGCAGGCGATCCACGTTCGCCCTATATCATTGGATCATTGTGGCAAGCAGAATGGGCTCCAACGGTATCTCAACCACCGATCGAAGCAAAAGTGGATGGTGAGCAGGTCGTCATCGAGGGGAAAAGGGAGATTGTGCTCAAGTGCGGCAAGGCGAGCATCACCCTCACGCGGGCGGGAAAAGTGTTGATCCGAGGGGCCTATGTGCTCAGCCGCTCGTCAGGGGTGAATCGTCTTAAGGGTGGAAGTGTGCAAATTAATTGAGACAAGACGACCGTCCTCATGACCAGGGAGCCTCTCCTCTCTGTGGGGCATGATCATGGCAACCCAACTCGAAAAGAACCGTGTGCTCGCCTGGCTCTCAGGATTTGAGGCTGCGCGCCAAGCGGATCGTGCACGTCTTCGACAGGAGCCGGTCGACCGGCAGCGCTCAGTTCGCTTGGCCTTAGGACTCATGAAGCTCATTCATGCGCGTGGGGGATATGCAATCGAGGACATCCAAATTCGTGAACAGGCGGTGGAGCAAGTCCGCCAACGGTGGGTGATGTTGAAAAAGGGCGTTCGCTGGTGAGTGAACAGGAACAGGATTTTCCCCTCGTCCTTCGTGAAGTCATGGAGGTGCTTGAGCCTGAGTATGAGGGCATGATCATCGGCGGGGTCGCGGTAATTGCCTGGGGGCATTCTCGGGCCACGACCGATATTGACGCGACGCTGCGAATTTCCGAGCCTGAGTTGGCCGCGCTCATTAAGCGCTTTTCAGAAAAGGGTATTGTGCCGAGAATTCGCAATGCCTTGGAGTTTGCCCGGTCGCGACATGTGTTGCTCCTAAGACATCGTGGCTCTCAGATTGATATCGATTTGATATCGATGTGACAGTGGCCCTCTTGCCGTTTGAAGAGGAGGCCCTCGCCCATCGGCGGTCAGTGGATTTTGCCGGAGTCCGCATTGCGATTCCCAGGCCGGAAGATTTAGTGATCTACAAGATGGTCGCCTTGAGACCGCAAGATGTGCAGGATGCCGAAGAGCTGCTGCTCCGATATCACGCACAGATTGATCTGGCAAGAGTCCGGCGCATTGTGGGCGAGTTTGCGGAAGTCTTAGAAAGGCCGGAGCTGGTGCGCGAATTAGAACGGGTGATTGAAAAGGCCACAACATAACAAAAGACCAATTGGATCTTCGTGAGGAACTCTAGCAGGCTGCGGAAAAACATTTTTGTAGCCTCTACTAAGGGGCAACTTCGGTATCTGGAATGACCTCCGATATGCTCGACAGCCGCATTTGCTTCGACCAGTACAGGCGAACTGCTCACACTGAGGCATTTCAAACTTATCCAGACGGAAAACGTGCTTCCTGCGGGCTTCGCTCAATGAATGAGCGAGTTTTTCCGCAGCCTGCTAGAAACATACATTGATCACCATGGAACTCCTCAACGCCACCAAGATGCAGGCCGGGTATACGATGGGGGTGGCGCCGGACGGACGCGAGTCTCTCGTAGTTGTGGTTAAGGGCACCTTTCATATCCCGGATAAACCAAGCCAAGAAGCTGAACTAGCCGAAGAGCAAATGCCTCTTGTCCTGGCCGATACATTTGAAGGAGAGCCAGGATTCTCCGCGCCGGTGTATGAAAGCGAGTTCCCACCTAAGAAACCCAAATGTGATGTTCTCCTGAACGGGAGTGCTTATGCTCCTGGTGGTCAGCCGACAAAGCGAGTGAACGTTTCTCTTCAAGTAGGGGACTGGCGCAAAACCTTTACCGTGATCGGCAACCGGACCTGGAAGAGGGGCTGGTTCGGCGTCTCAGCAACAAAGCCAGAGTCCTTCACCATCATGCCGATCTCATATGGCAAGGCCTTCGGTGGGACTGATACCACGCATGAAGATCCGAAGAAGCACAGGTTTGTCCTGACCAATCCGGTCGGGCGTGGCTTTCACCATCATATAAGCGGGAAACTCATCAACGGAAAGCCGCTACCGAACACTGAAGAAGAGGGCCGGTCCGTGAAAAACCCCCATGGCGAATATCGACCTATGGCCTTTGGCCCCATAGGGAGGAATTGGGATCCTCGGTACAAATTAGCCGGGACTTACGACCAGAACTGGATCGACAACATCTTTCCCTTTCTACCGCTCGATTTTAATGATGCCTACTACCAAGCCGCTCCTGTTGATCAACAGATTCCCTATCTTCGCGGGGGAGAAACAGTGACATTGACGAATCTCACACCAGAAGGCACGACACGATTTACCATTCCGACAATTGAAATGCCGATCGTTTTCTTTCCGAAGAAGGGGGACAAGCAAGAAGCAAAGGGAGCCATCGATACGATCATCATCGAACCGGATCAGCAGCGGTTCATGCTGTTGTGGAGGCAGTCCTATCGGCTCAAGCGAAACATGTTCGATGTAGTGCAAGTTGTGGCAGGGGTGATGCCGAAGGCCTGGTATCGAGCCCGCGAGCTGGGCAAGACGTACTATCCTTCGCTTGGTGCATTGGTTTCGGCCAAGATGCGCGAACGAGCGGAGACGGAAGCATGAGTAGCCAGCCAGTCGCCATTCTTGCCTCAGGCATGGTCACAGGCGTTGGATTGACGGCGGCGTCCACCTGCGCGGCAATCCGCTGCGCAATTTCGAACTTCACTGAAACGAGATTTATGGATAAGGGCGGGGAGTGGATCATGGGGTGCCAAGTTCCACTTGAGCAGCCATGGCGTGGCCGGACGAAGCTTGTAAAAATGGTGGCTCCAGCAATTAAGGAGTGTTTGGCATCATTGGATGGAACGCCGCCAGTCAAAGTGCCGTTGTTTCTCTGCGTTGCCGAGCCGGATCGCCCAGGACGACTGGAGGGTCTCGATCAGACGCTCCTGATGGAAGTTCAGGTCGAATTGGGCGTGCAGTTCCATCCAGAGTCGAAAGTGATTGCGGAAGGCAAAGTGAGCGGAGCAACGGCATTGGCTCTTGCGAGGCAATGGCTGCAAGGACGGCGAGGTGAGTATTGCTTGATTGCCGGAGTGGACAGCTATCTCGTGGCCGGAACGCTGGCAGCTTACGAAGAACAAACTCGTTTGCTCACGAGTCAGGATCATGATGGGTTTATTCCTGGAGAGGCCGGTGCTGCGATTCTTGTGGGTATGCCTCATAAATCCAGGGGAGGCAGTGTTCAGTGTCTCGGAATAGGGAGCGGTCATGAACAGGCGACGGTGTTGTCAGAAAAACCGCTCAAAGCAGATGGATTAGTGGCGGCGATTAAGGCTGCGCTGGCGGATGCTGGCTGCGGGATGGGAGATCTTGATTTCCGGATCACCGATGTGAGCGGTGAACAGTACGGCTTCAAGGAGGCAACTCTCGCACTTACTCGAATTCGACGCAAGCTTACAGAAAGATTTGAAGTTTGGCATCCTTCTGATGGTGTTGGGGAAGTGGGTGGCGCGATTATCCCTATCATGTTAGGGGTCCTGTTAGCTTCGGCAAAGAAGAACTACTCGCCTGGTTCGAGGGTCCTCTGTCACGGCGGCAGTGATGGTAGAGAGCGAATCGCGCTTGTTGTAAAGCAGGCAGAATAATGGCGAACGAAGTATACGCCAACGGTCGTGAGATATCCTGCAAGGCCGGTTTGGGCAAATCCATTTGTGCATTTCCGGACGTGTGTATGACCCCTCCGCAAACCCCGGCTACCCCACCCGGGGTTCCGATCCCATATCCCAACACTGGGATGGCCTCGGACATGACCGAGGGCAGCAAGAACGTCAAGATTTCCAACAAGGAGGTCATGCTCAAAGATAAATCCTATTTCAAGAGAAGTATGGGTGATGAAGCGGGTTGTGCGCCCCTCAAGGGTGTGGTGACACACAAGAATATGGGTAAGGTGTACTTCAACGCTTGGTCAATGGATGTGAAATTGGAGGGAGAGAATGTTGTACGACATTTTGATTTGACGACACATAATCACGGATCAACTCCGGGCAATTCTCCACCGTGGCCTTTTGCAGACAATATGACCCAAGAAGAGCTGGATGACTGTGCAGGGGACATGAAGAAAGAAAAGGAGACGTGCTCGGATCCTGACACAGGGGCTTACAAGAGTGCAGACGAATGCTGCAAAGATGAGAATTGCCAGAAGGCACGCAACTGCATGCTGGTTCCATACGGCGGCTCAGGCTCGCCCAATTGCTGCCCAAAGAAGACTGGTCACCACCTGCTCCCTAATTCACTGCTCCAAAGTAGCCGTGGCGATAGCAGCACGAATGTGGTGGGCCTTAAGAAGGCAGGGGATGATGCGTATACCTTGAATAAAGGCGCATGTGTTTGTGTTAGCGGAGAAAGCCATAGTTCGGGTGATCATGGAGTTCTTCACGACAAGACCAAAGAGAAACTCAGGGCAATTCTCGAAAAGAGAGAGCTTACGTATGCAGATGCAAAAAACAAGGTCGCGGAAGCACACAATGAGGCCTTCCAACATTGCAGCCAGGCTTGTATAGAAGCACAGATTGAAGCCTCATTGAGAGAGCACAGTACAGGGAGTGACATTAAGGTGCGCCAGAAAGATGGCATGACAAACAAGAATTTTGACAAAGCACGGAATAAGGGGGTTGCTAAGTAATCATGCTGTATAGGCCAGAAGATCTGATGGGATTTGAGTTTAGCAGTTGTTATGTTAGGACAAGAAACATAATTGGGATTGCTGCGCAGAAGTGGCCTCACAGCGATTCTCTTGAGCAGCGTGATACCGCATTGTTCTTCTATTATCCAGATGAACCCGAGGGGAGCGAAAGCTGGGCTGTCCGGTACCTAGGAGAGACCACTGGTGTTCACGGCTGTGCGGCTTTTAAACCTAATGAGAGGTGGGTTTTTGTTACTGAGGATGGTGAGTCATATGTCATTGGGCAAGGAGATGATGATTGGGAAAGTCCAGTGGTTCAAATGCGAAGTCCTATTTTTTCAAATGTCAAAGCAGTGCGTAACGGGCATGCTATTGCTGTTGGGCCCAATCGAAAAGTATTCATGAGAAAGGCTAAGAATAGTTGGGTTCCGATATCGCGAGGGCTCTTTCCGCGTGGAGAAGACACGAATTTAGAACATGCGGGCTTTCGTGACGTCGACGGTTTCAGCGAGAAGGATATGTATGCATGTGGAGGGCTAGGCGACTTGTGGCATTACGATGGAGATATTTGGGGCAATATCGATGTCCCGACGAATTCTTCATTGGAGAATGTCTGTTGCGCTGATGATGGGATCGTCTACATAACCACAAACAGAAGAGAGATTCTGATGGGGCGCGGTGAGACCTGGCAGTTGATTCGACAGGAATTGACTGATCAGGTGTTTGAGTCGATCGTAAATTACCGAGGACAGGTCATTGTGTCAACAATTTCAAAGCTCTTCTTTGCCGATGGAGGTGAATTCAGATTTGCCGACCTCGGTGTGCCCGAAATGAAATCAAGGGCTCATCTTGCTGCCGGCGATGGCATTCTAGTTGTTGCAGGGAACGACGAGGCGGTTATGTACGACGGGCAGGCTTGGTCAGTGATTCTTGAGTCGGCTTCCTAGTGCGCGTCGCTCAAACAGGGTCAAAACAACGGGGTCGTGAAAAAAAAGAGGGTCGGGAGTCATTATCTTATGCCGAGAGTGGGTCAGGTCTCTCTCGTGCCGGCTAACTCATGGAAGACGTGAAGCATTGATGATCACCCCCTAGACATTAAGGAATTCGTCCTGAGAGACCCCGGCTTGCTTGAGAATGGCACGAAGGGTGCCCTCAGGCATGTCACCAGGATGGTTGGGGATGGTTGTATACCGATGTGTGGATGAGTTGAACCAAATCTCGTGGCTACCGGCGGCCTGACGGTCGAACTGAAATCCGAGCGTCTTGAGGCGTTGAACGATTTCTCGATAACGGAATCCGGCTAG
>NZ_JBLYIG010000085.1:0-2602 GCF_049222245.1 Nitrospira sp. BLG_2
TTTTCCAATTTTTGCCCGGTCTATTATGGGCTCATTCCGCAGACCTACTCCGGTGAGCAGGTAGCGGCTATCTTTGCGAAGCGAGCCCGCCGCAAGGGTATGGTCGGAGACGGGGATCCGCTCGATATTTGCGTGTTGTCGGAAAAGAGCATTCCGCACAGCGACATCCTCCTGACCGCGTTGCCGATCGGCGGGTTGAGCCTGGCTGACGGCGGTGACGCCGACGACAAGATCATCGCCGTAATGAGGGACGATGCGGTGTACGGCAACTTCACGGACGTTTCACAATGTCCGACCGCTCTCATGGATCGCCTCCAACATTATTTTCTCACCTATAAGAGCGCGCCTGGAACGACGCATCATCGGGTGGAAATCACCAGCGTGTATGGACGTGAGGAAGCGCTGAGGGTCATCCGCGCCGGCCATGCCGATTATCGCGTGAAATATCCGGAGCTGGGCTCCTTGTGGCCAAAGAATGTGTAGCGTGCCCGAATGATCCTGTTGCCGGGGCAGATGTCATTCACGGTGTTACGCGTACTCCGGATAAAGGAGCACTTCGTCAATGAACCAGGAACTGCAACATCTAGGCAGTACGTGCTTCTAACTCCCGGTTCTTGCGCGCGTTCAGAAATTGGATCAGCTCGACTCGCAACGTGCGATTGAGACGCAGCCGCGACTGCAGCGGCAGCTGCACGAATTCAATCCCGCATTCATTTCCCTGCGCCCATGTTATCCGTCCGAGCTCAATCGGCAATGCCGACGGCTGATCCGGCAAGAGCAGGCTCAGTCGCACCGTGCCGCCAAGAGGCAGTTCTCGATTGCACACCATCGAGCAACCGTGCATTGAAAGGTTCCGAAGCATGCCCTCATCGACGAATGATTCTCCGCCGATAATGAGGGGAGAATGGAAGGGAAACCGTTGGTAGGTTCGAGTGTGAGAAAAGTGCGCCATCGTTACCTCCTAATGATGGCGCGATTGTATCGAGCCGCAACTCGGCACGGTATCCTACATTGGGAGGGCGGTCACGTTGGGGCATGGACGATATTCCATGTTGCGGATCAAAAATTCCTGCAAGAGTGATCGTCGCCGTACACGATTGCCGCTATTCAGCTTCTTCTGTGTTCATTTTGTGTCTTCCTTCATAGTCCGACCATTCGGCCTGCTCGCATATTGGCGGGAATGGCGATGTCCATTTTTGCGGGACGGGGCGTGTTCCTCCGATTCATCATCCCGACGAAGGATTCTTTATTGATGGAGAGATTCAGGCGTTCGTTGAATTGCTTCTCCTCCCCGATCGTGGAAGACACCCTGCCTTGATAATCGTGCCCGGGATAGATAATCGTGTCGTCCGGCAGCGCGAACAGTTTCTTCCGTACAGAGTCGAACAATTTCTCTGCGGAACCGCCCTGCAAATCGGTTCGTCCATTTCCGCGTATGAACAACGCATCGCCCGTGAAGACCGCGCCGGGGAGCGCGTAGCTGGTGCAACCATTCGTATGGCCGGGTGTCGCGAGCGCCGTCAGAGTCGTATGGCCGAACGTCAGCGCCTCGCCTTCGAACAGAAACCTATCCGTACCGGTGACTTCGCCTTTGGCGCCGCCGCCATACACAATCTTCGCCCCGGTTCTCTCTTTAATGAGCGAGGCCCCTGTAATGTGGTCGGCATGGATGTGCGTTTCAATGGCGAAGAGGAGGCTGATCCCCAGCTCTCTGGCGATTCGGAGGTCGCGTTCGACATTTTCGATGACGGCATCGATGATGACCGCCTGGCCAGAGGTGCGATCGGCCACGATATAGGATCGACTTTCCGCTCTATCATCGACATCCTGTGTCTCGTTGACGTCCAACAAGACATTCACAAGGTAGGCATCAGTAATCGCCATGGATTACTCTTCGGCAGCCTGAGTGTGACGAATGACGAACGGCGGCCATTCTAACTTGTCAGCTCAACGTAATCTATTGCCTTCTCTATTGATCGACTCTTGCTCCGCTCATTGTAAGAGACGTCCAGGCAGGCTCGATCTTTAGCACTTCCTTGGGAAACAATCGGTGAATTCTTTCACCTTAGAGCCCTATCCCAAACAAGCGTCCGACTCCAGCCGTGACTGCCATAGCCAAGACACCCCAAAAGGTGACTCGGACGGCACCTGTCATCACCGATGCGCCGCCGGCCTGGGCCGCCAATGAGCCGAGCAGCGCGAGAAAAAAGAGTGAGCCGGCTGACACTGTCCATAGGATCGTTGATTTCGGCGCCGTCACAACGATGAGGAGCGGAAGGAGCGCGCCGACTGAAAACGTGCCGGCCGACGCGAGCGCGGCTTGAACCGGTCGAGCGGCCGTAGTGTCGGTGAGACCCAGTTCCTCACGGCTATGCGCGCCCAGCGCGTCATGCGCCATCAATTGGGTCGTAACCGCGGAGGCGAGGCTACGATCGAGTCCTCGCGCAACATACAGAGCGGTCATTTCCTCGTGTTCGCGCTCGGGGTCAGCGGCCAACTCATGGCGTTCGCGATCCAGATCGGCTCGTTCCGTGTCGGCTTGTGAACTGACTGATATGTATTCCCCCGACGCCATGGACATGGCACCGGCTACAAGTCCCGC
>NZ_JBLYIG010000086.1:0-4413 GCF_049222245.1 Nitrospira sp. BLG_2
CGGGATTCTCCCAGCTGCGGAAGAAATAAAAATCCGTGATATCCGCCGTCGGGTCATTGGCGATCAACGGGGCCTCGCGATGGCTTGCAGCTAGGACCGGTGCGGCCATGAGCACAGTCAGTACCGTCAAGATGAATGGTCGAAGTCGAGCGAACATGGGTGTCCTCCTTGTGAACCTCTCGTGAATGATTGGTTATAGATCCGGAAGCGGCGCCGGAATGGGTTCTGATTCGGCTTGGCTGATCAGCGCGGCCTCATCAGATGTGAGCGCGTCCGATTGCGGCGTGCGCTGATCGTCTGCTGAAGCGGTCGGACCGCTTGGAGTGACGATGGGCACGCCGTCGCTCCCGCTGCATCCTGATAGGACGCCGACAGCGAGTGCCAAACCCAGGGTTGAATAGACCAGCGATTTCATGAAGTCCTCCTCTCATGAAGTACATGGTGTTCCATTTCATGGACATCCGCGGGAATGATTGTGTCGGGCACCTGTCTCGTAAATTCGAACCGGCCGACGGTCTGTTCTCAACTACGAGACCTGTTCTGCTTTGGATCTTTTCGCTAGGACAGTCTTCTTGCTGGGGCGATTTTTGCGGTGCTATAGTTCGGCTCTATCAAGATACAAAGCCCACGGTCAGCAATCCGATCTTCCCCATTCTCTCGTATAGTTTTATGGGGGAGATTGCTATGTTGCTCATGTCATCAGAAACGGCCAAAGCGGCGAAAGACCAGGAATGGGCGCACCTGATTTCATTGACGGCACAGGGTGATCAGGCAGCGCTCGCCACGTTCTACGATCGTACGAGCCCACAGGTCTTTGGGCTTGTCCTCAAAATTCTCGATAATCGCGAGGCCGCTGAAGAAGTCACCTTGGATGTCTACACGCAGGTGTGGCGCCAGGCCCATACCTATGACGAAACGCGAGGGGCGCCCGGGGCTTGGCTGATGACCTTGGCCCGTACAAGGGCGATCGACCGGTTTCGCGCCGGGGCGGCCGAACATGGGCGCATCGAATCGTTGGACGCCGCCGAACTATTTGCCAGCAACGACGACACGCCGGAGCAGGATGTCGAAGGTCAAGAGCGGCGGCGGTATGTACAACAAGCGTTGGCGGTATTGACGGCGGAACAGCGGCAAGCGATCGCACTGGCCTATTTTTATGGCTTAAGCCAAAGTGAAATCGCGGAAAAGCTGCAACTGCCTCTCGGTACGGTGAAGACGAGAATCAGATTGGGTATGATGAAATTACGCGAAGCGCTCGCGCCTTATGAGGCAGGTTTAACGCCGTGAGTGAACTCAAACTGCCGGAAGAATTGGAAGGACAGGCGATCCTCCATGCTCTCGGGATATTGGATCCGGACGATCGCCGGGCGTTTATGGTGAGACTACGAGGAGAATCCGATCTCTTGCGCCAAGCAGCGACAGCGTATCAAGCGACGACGGATGCATTGGCCGCAAGCGTGACTCCAGTGACGCCTTCCGCAACTCTCCGCGAGCGACTTGTCAAGACGGTGGCGTTGGAAGCCGGACGCGAAACTGAACAGTTCGATCTTGCCGCGAATACATTGGCCTTGGCGTCCCTTCCGGTAAAGCCTCGCGATTCTGTGCGGGAACGGCTCTTCTCGCGAATCGAAGGGCATTCGGATATCCGCCCTGATGTTACAGACTCGGCGCGGGTTCTAAGCGAAACGCCTGCCCTTCTGGGTGAGGAGGGAAGGAATAAAAGTGAGGGGCGCCTCTCTCAAGACGTCGGCTCCCTCGCCACTTGGCCGCGATCTTGCTGGACGGCTGTTTTGAATTTCCTGCGCACTATTCTCATTCGTTCCGTGACCTCCGAGCGGGTCAGATATTGGAAGGCCAAGATCGCACTTCAACAGCCGACGAAGGGACTGACCTTCATCAGGGCGTCGGAAGGGAACTGGCGTGGAATCGCTCCGGGCGTGACGGCCAAGTTGCTCTCTTTTGATCCGGCTTCCCGAAGGGCCACCACGCTCCTCTGTTTCGCGCCGGGCACCAGCTATGCCCCCCACCGTCATACCGCGGCAGAAGAGCTCTATGTTCTCGAAGGCGGGTGCAGTATTGCCGGCCGTGAGATGGCGATCGGAGACTATCATCGCGCCGAAGCCGGGACCGTGCATCATGATACGTCGACGGACGATGGATGTCTGCTGCTCGTGATCTCTTCACCACAAAACGAGATGCTGCGATAGCATTCGCAGCCTTCAGTTTCTCCATAAATCCAATCATCACCGAATTGACGTAAGACAATTAGGTTAGAGCATCGACGATTGATTTTTAAAAAGATGCTGTGCTACTAATTTATAATTCGTGGCACTTCAACGAGGGCAAAAGATAATGAAAAAGTTGGTGCGTTTCGGTGTTTCGCTCGACCATCATCTGCTGGATGCCTTCGATCGCCATATCGAACGGCGGAAATACACCAATCGATCGGAAGCGTTGCGCGATCTCATCCGCAACAATTTAGTGGGTCAAGAATGGGATGAAAACAAGGAAACCGTCGGCACCATCACGTTCGTCTATGACCATCATGTGCGGGATCTGACAAGTAAGTTGACGGAGATTCAGCACGACTACCATGGGCAGATTTTGTCGGGCATGCATGTGCATCTCGATCATGACCATTGTCTTGAAGTGTTGGTCGTGAAAGGAAAAGGCTCTGAAATTAGAAAAGTCGCCGATGCCCTTGTGAGTGTGAAGGGCGTCAAGCATGGCAAATTGACCATGACCACCACCGGCAAAGGACTGATCTAAATACATGCGCGTGTGTGTCATTGATGGGCGCGGAGGAGGGTTAGGTTCCCGGCTGGTGTCGGGGTTGCGGGAAACCTTGAATCTTGATTGTCAGATTTTGGCGTTGGGAACCAACCTTGCCGCCGCCGCGGCGATGAGGGGGGCCGGGGCTGAACAAGTCGCATCAGGAGTCGAGGCGATCTCCAAACTTGCGCCGACGGCCGATGTCATTGTGGCCTCATTGAACATGGTGTTGCCTGGAGCGATGTTGGGTGAAGTCACCCCTGAAGTCGCCAAAACGATTCTTGAGGCAAGGGCCAAGAAGGTGCTGCTGCCGCTGAATCGGGTCCGGGTGGAAATCGTGGGAACTGAAGGCCGCACGATGGATGCGTTGATTGACGAATGCCTCTCCCGAGTTCGTGTTGCCGTACAAGGCGCCTGCCGAGCCTAACGGCATTTCCCATTTCATTCTGAGTTGCAAGACCACGAGGGTCTACGCCGGTCGATGAGTCGACTGTCGAAAAACCATCGTGGGCGTCTCATCCGTCCACAACACTCATGACGAGGAATTGTGACATGACACGCGCAATGACGTTCGTGCTGGCTCTTGCACTCACGCTCAACCCCTGGGGAAAGGCCGAGGCCCATGACCCGGACGAGCCCGAATTGGAAGTGCCCGAAGTCGCTGTCATTGGAGAAAAACCGGTGGCGGCATCCTCCCAACAGTTTATTCCTGACAAGGAAATCGTGTTGCAACCTCAGGGCCGACCCGCCCAAATACTGCGATTGATCCCCGGCATGCTGGCCGTTGAGCATTCCGGCGGAGCGGGAAAAGCAGACCAATATTTTTTGCGCGGCTTCGATGCCGATCACGGAACGGACGTCGGGTTCTTCCTCGACGGGATGCCGATCAATCTGCGCTCCCATGCGCATGGACAGGGCTATGCCGATTTGAACTTCATCATTCCCGAAACGATCCAAGGGGTCGAAGTCAATAAAGGCGCGTATCTCCCTGAGTACGGGGACTTCGTGACAGCAGGGGCGATCAATTTTCGGACGCGCCAGGTGCTTAAGGAAGGGATGGTTCAAGCTGCCGGGGGAGAGTTCAGCACGCAGCGATACATGCTGATGTTTTCACCGACGAAAGAGCGGGTGCAAAGTCTGTTCGCTGCCGAAGGCTATTACACCAATGGTCCGTATATCAACGACAACCAGTATGTCCGAACCAATGTGTTGGGAAAAATCACCACCTATCTGACCGGGCGAGACGAACTCAGTGTAAAGGGGACATTTCTCTATTCCAGATGGGACGGCTCCGGCGAGATTCCGTTGCGGGCCGTGACCGACGGTTCGCTGAACCGTTTCGGCTCGATCGATCCGTATGAAGGGGGAAACACTTTGCGGACGACCGGCCAAATGGACTACCACTACGACACGACGTCGGGCGGCCAGTTCTATATGAAGGCGTATGGTCAATATTACCGGCTGGATCTGTTCACCAATTTCACGTTCTTCCTCAACGATCCGGTCAACGGCGACGGCTTTGCGCAATTCGATCGCCGCGCTATCTATGGTGGCGAGATTGGATTCAAACAGCGAGGAGAGATTCTCGGCATGCCCAGCATCGGAACCGTCGGATTTCAGACGAGAGTGGACGACGTTCAC
>NZ_JBLYIG010000087.1:0-2279 GCF_049222245.1 Nitrospira sp. BLG_2
AGCTCCTGTGGGAGGTAGCCGATCCGAAGCCGGGGGCGCTTGCGGATCGAGCCTTTGTCCGGCGATTCTTCGCCAAGGACCATGCGAAAGAGCGTCGTTTTCCCGGCGCCGTTCGGTCCCACTAAACCGACTCGTGAATTCGGGCGAAGATGCGCGGAGGCTTCGGTCAGCAGCACCTTCGTGGAGTATTGCTTGCTGATGGATTCAATTTGGAGCATCGGCACAAACCTTCCATGTGAAATGGGACGACGAGGTCACCCGAATGAACTCGACCGGAGTGAACGGTCAGGAGGTTGGGAGGCGAGGCAGTTGAAGAAAGCCGAACATCGTTGCTACGTACAGCGAGAGTATGTATATGGTCCTACGCACTTGTGGTATTTATCCGACCGTATCAACTACGATGAGACCCAAAATAGCGGTCGGCGCGTGCAAGCAGTGATCTGAAAATACCATCGTGGTTGAAGACTCTATCCGATCGCGCCAGTTACGATACGACGAAAATTAGCGATCGGCTCAACTCACACATCAGCAAACTACAAAGCCCCAGTGGGGTTTATCCATCGGCTCAATTACGATAAACCTCAAAAGAGCGACCGGGACAAACGAAACTTTGTTTGGTGGAGCTGGCCGGGATTGAACCGGCGACCTCGTGAATGCCATTCACGCGCGCTCCCAACTGCGCTACAGCCCCACCCTGGGAGATTCAGAGATCAAATTAACATGGAAAATTGAGGCGTTGAACAACTCCGGCATGCTAACACGCACTGTAGAGCCAGTCAACCGACCACTCGCTGCTCCCCAGTCTCAAGAACACCAGCAATGCTTTGAGTGGGAAGCATCTCCACGACCAGCTTGACAAAAAAATAGACGACACCTACCATGAGGTCCCTTGGCTCTGATCTCAATCGGGTCAGAGCCATTTTTTCGTGCCGAAGCCGGCTGGGGATATCTTCGACTATGGGCAATCTCGTCATTATCGGTGCTCAGTGGGGCGATGAGGGAAAGGGCAAGATCGTCGACATCTTAGCCCGGGACGCCGATTTCGTCGTACGCTATCAAGGCGGCTCCAACGCCGGACATACCGTGATCAACGAGCGGGGAACCTATATTTTCCATCTGATCCCTTCGGGGGTTTTGTACCGGGGAACGACCTGTGTCATCGGCAACGGCGTCGTCGTCGACCCCGGTTCTCTCATCGAAGAGATGGATCTGCTCCAGACCAAGGGCATCACGATCGGCAAGAACTTCGTCGTCAGCCAGCGGGCGCACCTGATCCTCCCGTATCATAAGGCGATCGACCGGGCGTCGGAACAGTCCAAAGGGTCTCGGAAAATCGGCACGACCGGACGCGGGATCGGGCCCTCGTATGCCGACAAGATGGCACGGATTGGAATTCTCATGGGGGATTTGCTGAACGCATCATTGTTCAGGAAAAAACTCGAAGAGAATCTAGTCGAAATGAACTGGTTCCTGGAGCGGTTGTACAAAGTCGAGACGTTTCGAGTCGATAAAGTCTTCGATCAGTACGTGGCGTATGCCGATCGGCTCAGGAGCCATATTGTCGACACCACCGTGCTGTTGAATCGTGCGATCGAGAAGAACAAGACGGTCTTATTTGAAGGGGCTCAAGGCACGAACCTGGATGTGGACTTCGGCACCTATCCCTATGTGACCTCGTCCAGTGCCGCGGCAGGCGGGGCCTGCACGGGCACCGGAGTCGGTCCGACGATGATCGATGCGGTCATGGGCATCGCCAAGGCCTACTCGACAAGGGTCGGCAGTGGGCCGTTTCCAACCGAGCTCACCGATGAGAACGGACGAGGGCTCCAGGAACGGGGGCGAGAATTTGGTTCCACCACGGGACGTGCGAGGCGATGCGGTTGGTTTGATGCGGTCGTGGTTCGCCATGCGACGCTGGTGAATGGGCTCACGTCTCTGGCTCTCACCAAACTCGATGTTCTCGACGGCTGCAAGGAGTTGAAGCTCTGCATCGGGTACAGACATGGGGGTACCGTCTATAAGAGCATGCCGGCTGATCTGGACGTATTGACCGACTGCAAGCCGGTCTATCAGCGGATGAAAGGGTGGACGACGGCGACGACGGGAACGACCAGTTACAAGCGGCTCCCGGTCGAAGCGAAACGCTACTTGGCTCGCATTGAAGAGTTGTCCCAGTGCCGGATCGATATGATCTCCACCGGGTCAAAGCGCGCGGAGACGATCATGCTGCGCAATCCCTTGGACTGCTCTCGCCGGCGCCCTAAACGCTCCTGAAAATA
>NZ_JBLYIG010000088.1:0-3093 GCF_049222245.1 Nitrospira sp. BLG_2
GGTGGATCGAATGGAAGACTACCTGCATCGAGCCGGTATGTACATAGGCAATTTGCATACGAGCGTAGACCGCAATAACAATCAGGACCCCGCCATCATCAGTACGGACACCGGCAGAATCCGTCATGCGAAAAATTAGGAGAGCAGGAGTTCCCCTAAGGTCGCGCGGGGCCGTTGCATGGCGTCGTACCGAGTCATCTCATGCCATTCTGGCATAGCCGATTGGTAACAAGGTCGCAAGACCTGCATGCAAATGCCGGAGGCGAAATGAAGGATACTGCCGCCTCATGCATAGTGAGCCTCAACAGACGGATTCGGCGAGATTGGAGGGGCGAAATGGATCGCAAAGAAGACGGGTGCGAAGCGCATGAAGAAACGATATACTCCAGCCGCACAGTCCCATCTTCAACAGATTAACCACGCAAAGGAGGATGATTCATGGCAACGCCACGTATTGCGGCCAAGGAGCCTGCCGTCATTTCGCTGGACTCGGGAACCTATTATTGGTGTGTATGTGGGCGCTCGCGGGATCAGCCATTTTGTGATGGTTCTCATCAAGGAACCGGATTCGAGCCGGTCGAGTTTACGGTGGCCGAGAAGAAGGAAGTGGCGTTGTGCCAGTGCAAGCAGACCAAAACCCCGCCATACTGCGACGGTACGCACCAGACGCTCTGAGCGTAACCATGCCGAGTACGCATGCCATGGAGTCATGGGACGGGTATCGTGCGAGGCAACACGCAATACCGGTGAGGGAAGGTTCAAGTTCTGTCTGCCTCAGGCTGGGTCTGACAGGATGGCCTGTTGCGTAATGATTGCGAGCGAATCCATACTACCCCGCTAATGTGTTGTCGGCGGGAGCCCGGAAATGTCCGAGACGGAACATTATCGAGCACTGCTTGAAGTCAGTAAAGCCATCCTCGCCCACAAGGATCTCACAGCGCTTTTCCATCAGCTTTCCCGGAGTCTGCCTTCGCTCTTGAAATTGGGTTTTGTCGACCTTGCTCTGCATGAACCGGCTCGGCAAGTCATGCGCGCCTATACGATCGCGACTCCCGAGGACGCGCCGGAACAGATCCTATTCCATGATTGCGCGCACGTCTTGTCCGACTACGGAACGGCTCCTGAAGAAGAAGTTCAGGTCGCCTGCTTCAGCAGATTCAGAAAAAGAGAGGAGACTGTATGGTATCGGAAAATCGTTATCTCATGTCCTGGGAAAGCTTTTGGAGCACGTCTACGGACACACCTGGCGAAATCTTTTGGGATGCCGATCCAGTTCATGCGGCCCAAGAAGACTTGGAACTGTTCCGAGACTATTTCAGCCCCAGCCTTCCGTTGGTCGACCTGGGTTGCGGTAACGGCACTCAGACACGCTTTCTTGCAAAGCATTTTGCGCGAGTGATCGGGACGGAGATCGCGCCGGCCGCGGTGGAGCTGGCGCGAAAGACCAATGGCGCTCCCAACGTTTCATACCGCCTCTTGGATGTGTTGTGTCCTGGCGACGCGCAACGCCTCCATGAGGAAATCGGTGACGCAAACCTTTATGTGCGGACAGTACTGCATCAGCTGTCGTCTGCGGACCACAAGACTGCCGCGGAGAGTACCGAACAACTGCTCGGAGCCACAGGAACTCTGTATCTCATCGAATTGTCCTCGGCGGCCGAGCCGTTCTTCTCCCAGTTGATTCAACGGTACGGGCTGCCTCCCGGGCTTGCCCGGGTCTTTCAGCATCAGATCACACCGGGCATGTTGGATGAAAAAGATTTGGCGGTGCTGTTTCCTCATGACCGATTCACGCTGCTGAGAACCGGCGAGAGCCGAATCCAGACCGTGCAGACCCTTCCGACCGGGGAAGTCGTGAAGGTTCCCGCTTTCTATGCCGTTCTTCGACGGCGGTAGTGCTGGCACAGGTCTCTTAAGAAGAGGAACGAAAGGAGCGCGCATGACAACGTCCGATCCATTGGATGTGATCACGCAACTCGTTACGGCCATGAATGCGCAGGATTTGGAATCGGCCATGGCCTTGTTTGAGCCGGGCGCGTCATTCGTCATGAAACCCGGGGCCGTCGTCACCGGAACGGCTGGGATACGTCAGGCACTGGAGGGATTCATGATGCTGAAGCCCACGTTAACCATCGAGGCACAACAACTCGTGCGGGCAGGCGATGTCGCGCAATACTGCGCGCGATGGAATCTGAAGGGAATCGATCCTACAGGAGCTGTCGTGCATCTCGGTGGCCGATCCTCCAGTATTTTACGGCTCCAGTCGAATGGGAAATGGCTGTTCCTGGTAGATAATCCCTGGGGAACTGACATTGTAGCTTAATCGAGTAGAGAAATCGGTCATGCTGGACGAGGTGCACTCGTTCTGCGAGAGGTATGGTCTCTCACCTCCCTCTTGAGCCGCCATTCGTTCATACGCCATACTGTGCTCATGAATCGGGAGTCCGTACATCCCTGCGAAACCCTCGCGGAGCGTTATCAGGCTCTGTTGGAAGTCGCGCAAGCGATTTCCGCGCAACGAGATCTCGATCGGCTCTTTTACGATTTGGCCCATCGTCTTCCTCGGGTCGTGCAGGTAAATTTTGTCGACTTGTCTCTGCATGATCCTGTCAAAAACGTCATGCGCCTCCATACGATTCAGGCAAATGTACCGGCCGACCTGATAGGAGGACATGAGGTGACGGTCGAGGATTGTCCCTCAGGATTGGTGTGGCAAGGGCAACAATCACTGCTGGTGCCCAATCTGTCGGAGGAACGCCGATGGACAAAAGTCATCGGGGCGATGAGGGAGGACGGGACGCAGTCGTTTTGTTTCGTTCCTTTGACGACCGCAAGAGGGCGGTTGGGCGCCATGGGATTCCTGAGTTTGCAGAAAGAGGCCTATGGTGATGCGGATCTGGAGTTCTTCCAGCAAGTCGCCAAGCAAGTGGCGATCGCGGTGGAAAATGCCCTGGCATTCCAGCAAATTGCCGAGCTTAAAGATAAACTGGCGAAGGAGAAGCTGTACCTCGAAGAGGAACTTCGTATCGAACATGGGTTTGGGGATATCATCGGCGACAGCCATGCGTTAGTGCAGGTGTTGAAACAAGTCGA
>NZ_JBLYIG010000089.1:0-16855 GCF_049222245.1 Nitrospira sp. BLG_2
CTGGCGGTAGCCCTCTTGGAAAAAGAAGTGCTCGACGCGTCTGAAATCGACGAGATTATTTTAGAGTCTTCCTCTCAAACGATCGCCGCCTAATGTGATTTCGACCCTGTCGGTTTCCATTCACAGAAGGGAACCGACAGGGCTCGAGTTGAGGAGATGTACGACTCCCATTGTGATCGTATGGCCTGTTTTTTTCTCCCTGCCGACGATGAGTCAACACCAGCCACTGACCCTTTGACCTATTGCAGTTCTTTACAAAAGACTTGGTATTTCAGTCATTTATACCTCATCGTCGTTATCATTTCTGATAAATGGCGAGACGGTTTAGATCACTGCGTGGGTTAGCAACCCCTCGGTGGGGTTTGACAAGAGCGCTTGCTGGTGGAGTACACTGCCACCCCTATACCCCCCATTCACTCCTACTGTCCAAGGAGGGCTCAATGCAGAACAGCTTCTGGGTGAAGATTCTCAGCGCAGCAAGCCTGTTTCTCTTGTGCGTCACGAGTTGGGTCGGTGCGGAAGAGCCGGCGGGTGTTGTGAATGAGGCGCATTTGGTCGCTCAATATAATTACTCGATTCACATCTTGGCCATGTTGGTGGTCGGCTTCGGATTTCTGATGGTATTCGTCCGGCGGTATGGCTTCGGAGCGACGACCGGCACGTATCTCGTCGTTGCAACAGGATTGCCTCTCTATATGTTGCTGCGGGCCAACGGGATGGTGGGGCATACGATACCGGCCCATTCGGTCGAGACGTTGATGCTGGCCGAATTTTCGGTGGCGACGGCGTTGATCGCAATGGGAGCGGTGCTCGGGCGATTGCGCGTGTTTCAATACGCGTTACTCACGCTGATGCTGGTGCCGCTCTATGCGCTGAACGAATATTTGGTGTTGGATAATGGCTCGGGGATGACCAAAGGGTTTCAGGATTCGGCAGGGTCGATCGTCATCCACGCGTTCGGCGCCTATTTCGGATTGGCCGCGTCGCTGGTCCTCACGACGGCGCAGCAGCGTAGTCAACCGATCGAATCCGATCCGACGTCCGATCGGTTCGCAATGCTCGGTTCGATGGTCCTGTGGCTGTTTTGGCCGAGTTTTGCAACCGCGATTGTGCCGTTCGAACAAATGCCGCAAACCATCGTGAATACGATTCTTGCTCTAAGCGGAGCCACGCTGGCCACCTATTTCCTCAGCACATATTTCCATCATGGAAAAACCTCGATGGTGGATATGGCTAATGCGGCGTTGGCGGGTGGGGTTTCCATCGGCTCGACCTGCAATCTCGTGAGTCCCACCGGTGCGTTTGGTATCGGATTGCTTGCCGGTGCTCTCTCGGTGATAGGGTTTGTCTTTATTCAGCCCGCGCTGGAATCAAAAATCAAATTGATCGACACCTGTGGCGTGCACAATCTGCATGGGATGCCGGGTTTACTCGGCGGAATCTGCGCGATCGTCGTCGTTCCGGGTGTTGTCGGCGTCCAACTCGTAGGCATCGCGATGACGCTCGTCATCGCCGTTGTCGGAGGAATGATCGCCGGTATGGTGATTAGAGCCACGGGCACGACAGAGCAGGCGTATGAAGACTGCCATGAGTTTTCTCATGTGCCGGGACCGGAAAGTGAACGCAAGGTCGAAGAGATCGTGTTAGGCGCAAAAGCCGATATCGAAGCCTTGCAAAAGGAACTGCTTGCCCGGACAGGAGCGCACATTCGTTCCGCGCGTGAGGAGCCGAGGCCGATTGTGTGAGTCAGGTCGCTACAACAGGATAGGCCCGAACCGAACTCTTCGAATCTGAAGCAGCTCGTTGGTTTTGTGCGATGAGAATCGAAGGTTGCGAAGCTGTTTTGTTTGTGTTCGATCCCAGACGTTGCGCGAAGGGCTTCCTTCCAGTCCTGGACCGGCACTGCTCTGCCCAGCGTTCCGCCATAACACCAGTATGGTATCCCTGAAATCTTCGTGTGAGCCCTTCGGTTCATGAGGCACAAGCCTGTCGAACTCTGTGTTGAGCGGTGAATCGAACTGCGTTAATCATCGCTTCGGACAAGCCCAGAGTGAACGGCGTAGGGCTCAACCTTTCGGGATCGCTCCACCAGTTTGCGTCGTGGTCCGGGTGGACTTGCATGGATGCGCGGTCAATCGGTAGCATCAATATGCCGCCGATCATGGAGAATAATAGAGAGTGGAGGGTATTCCCTTATGGATCGGGTTAAATATCTGCTGATCGGATTGGTGTCGTGGTACGTCGCGCTGTTTGCCTGGTTGGCGTATTCCCCTGTGGATCGCCAGTTTTGGGCGATGGCCAGCGTGCTTCCGGTGCTCTTCGTGACTGTGCTCGTCGCAAGCTACCGATATGTGCCGCTCTCTCCGCTTTCCTATATCTTGATCATGGGATTTCTGACGCTCCATACCGTCGGGGTCCATTACACATACGCTCAAGTGCCGGCGGGGGACTGGCTGAACGACTTGTTGCACCTCGGGCGCAATCACTTCGACCGCATCGTGCATTTTAGTTTTGGCTTTCTGTTGGCATATCCCATGGAAGAGGCCTTTCGTTTGCTGGGCCGTGTGCGGGGATGGGTGCTCTACTATTTGCCTGTCATCACGGTATTGGGACTGAGCGCTCTATGGGAAATTATCGAGGCCTGGGTCACTCAGGTGGTCCATCCGGAGCTTGGCCTTGCTTACTTAGGGGCACAGGGCGATGTGTGGGACGCACAAAAAGATATGGCTGCCGCTATGTACGGATCCCTTCTGTGCATGGGAATACTCATTGTCTTTCGTATCCTGCACAGGATTTCTACCGCAGCCGCGCCAATCGGAGGCAAGGAATGTGAGCCGTTGCGTCAGGCGCCGCGCTCTTCTACCTGACGAACGGGCTTTGCCGCATCGCGTACGGGAGGGAAATGCATACCCGCGTTTCTGCTTCCCATATATTGCTGGCCTGGTACGTCATATGGTGGAGTGTCCTTGCGATCGATCCCTTTGATCGCAAGGATTGGGCGTTAGAAAATGTGTTGGCCTTGGCCCTGGTCGCCACATTGATCGCGACGCACCGACGATTTCGATTTTCTTTTCTTTCTTACCTGCTCATCACGCTGTTCATGACGCTGCACGCGGTGGGAGCCCATTACACCTATGCGGAAGTTCCAGTGGGATTTTGGCTGAAAGATAGTCTGTCGCTGAGCCGGAATCCATTCGACAGGATCGTCCATTTTGCCTTCGGCTTCTTATTGGTCTATCCCCTGAAGGAATTGCTCATACGAACCGGTCGTGTGCAGGGTTTTTGGGCGGTCTATCTTCCCGTCAGCGGCATTTTGGCCCAGAGTGGATTCTTCGAGGTCGTTGAAGCGCTCGTCGCGGAGGTCGTAAACCCCGAGCTAGGCGCCGCATATCTCGGCACGCAAGGGGATGAATGGGATGCGCAAAAGGATATGGCCGCGGCACTTGCGGGCGCCGTGCTCATGGCGGTTCTCATGCGCTTGTTTCAAAAGCATTCAAGGCATAACGTAACGTTCCGAGTGAATATCCCGTAAGTTTGTTGACTATGCTAGGGATGTCCCTAGTCGGATTACGCGGAAGCACGGCCATAATGAGGATTGTGTCTAGGTTGGGGCCTGGAGTTTAACCAGAGGACTATAGAGGACTAATAATATGTATAGCGCAAGAATTCTGCTTGCCGACGATCACCCCCTCGTTTTAGAGAGCGTGAAGCAATTGCTCGAGCCTGATTTTTCAGTAATAGGGACTGCCCAGACGGGGCAGCAGGTGCTGGAGGAAGCTGAGAAGTTGCGCCCGGATATCGTGCTCCTTGACGCCAACATGCCTGGTATGAACGGGTTTGAGGCGGCTCGGAAGCTGAAAACCCTTTTGCCCACGGTTAAAATTATTTTTCTCACGATGCTGACCGAAGCTATTGCAGTCAGCGAGGGATTCCGTGCGGGGGCGGTGGGCTATGTGTTAAAGCAAGATGCCTCCGACGAACTCCATGCCGCCGTCAAGAGCGTCATGGCGAATCGCAGATTTGTGTCTTCCAAACTCGATACGGAAGTGCGCGAAGCCATGGAATGCCAATGGTCTCGACCGGAAGGTTATACGACCAACTTGACCGAGCGGCAGCGCCAAATCCTTGCGATGCTTGCCAATGGGTCTTCCACCAAAAATATCGCCAAGGAATTGAACATTTCGATGAAGACTGTGGAATTTCACAAGGCCAACATTACCCGCAAGCTCGGTGTCCGCACCACCTCCGATTTGATCCGCGTTGCGCTCGCTTCAGGTATGACGGCTCTATGAAATGGATCGACAGTTCAGCGCAATAGACTGGCCCGCAGAGGGTCAAGAGACCGTCGTTCTCACCCAGCGCGCCAAGGCGCGCCGTTCCGCGGCGAGGCCGCAATGAGGTCCACGCCATGCCGAGTAAGGCGTGGCACGTTTGTGGTCGCCCACTCTCGGCTTCGCCGCGAGGCGAGCGAGATGGTGAGCGGGCCGTGTCCTGGTGAGGGGCAGTGCCCCATGAGAACGACGCCGGTTGAATTTTTCAACATCCGCTAGTGAATGGCGATGAGCCCGTTCGCGATCGCGTACTTCGTGAGCTGAGCCGCCGACCGCATGCCCAGCTGTCTCATAATGCGTGTTTTGTGAAACTCGACGGTTTTGATCGACACGTTCAAGACGGCCGCCACTTCTTTGATGGACTTTCCTTCGGCCACGAGCTGCAACACCTCCCGCTGTCGCAAGCTGAGTGTGTGGGCGAATCCTTCTGAGGCTTCCTCAGTTTTCTCATCAGCGTGCGGATGTGCCGCCGGGTTGTCGACGATGGGAGAAATGAACGTGTTGCCGTTCAGGACTTCTTTGAGAGCTTGCGCCAACTCCGACCCGACCGACTGCTTCAACACATATCCCGATACGCCTATGCGGAGTGCTTCCGTCACGAAACTCGGCTCTGAGTGCATCGTTAGGACAATGACCTTGATGGCAGGATTATGCTTCAAAATCTGACGGGACGCATCCAATCCGTTGAGCAGCGGGAGAGAGATATCGACGATGACCACATCCGGCGAACATTCCTCGACGGCCTTGAGCAAGGCTCGGCCGTCCGGAACAATCCTCAGCAATTCGAATTCCGGCTCCAATAGTTTTTGGATGCCTTGGGCGACAAGGACATGATCATCTGCCAGCACGATGGTGGGGTGGGTATTCATGGCGAACTTCCTCCTCCGCTTGTCACAAATAGAACGGACGGCCGGTCCTGCACCGTACATATGTCTCATTACTCGTGCGCATCAGTCGATGTCTGAACGTGATTGGATCGAGCGGCTCAAGGGGGCCTACTAGTCCGCCGAACCAAGAACCATTGCTATACTGCCATCATGATGATGGTTGATTGTCGGCGGATAATCAAGGGGCGATGGTATGATAAGCCGGGTCCGCACCCTGATCCTGACCCCATGCCTCCTGATCCCGATCCATTTCCGCCTCCGCAACCTCCATTCCCCGACCCTCCACCTCCCGCGCCTCCCATTCGTCCACCGATTCCGCAAGTGCTGCCGGTATGGCAGATTTTCCAAATATGGATGGAAGCCGGATCCGCTGTTCACTCGGCCGGACCACACGGAGGCGAGTAGGGTCTTCCTCTATCGTGAACTGCCGTCCTTACCTACTTACATAAAGGAGATGAATCATGCGTTACTTCATCCTCTGGCTATTGGGCGTGCCGGTTAGCCTGCTGGTCCTATTGTATTTTTTTGGGATCCTATAGGCCAACATCGTGGCGTCATAAGCTCGTGCATCGACAAGATAGAAGTAAATATCTCCTCTCTTCCTGTCTCACTACTAGGCACGCCCCTAGTTGAGCTAACATCTCCATTCTACTCATTTTCTGAAAGAGGTACTGGGTCGGATGGGCAAAACGTTCTCATCCCGCAGATGGCGGCATCGCCTATTCGTGAGACTGTTGGGTGGGTTGAACAGCTCGGCGTTTGGCACAGAATGTTCAGAGTTCTAGGGAACTCGGTCGTACCGGTCAAGTCAATTCATGCCGATGTTTACGGTATTGCAAGCGCAAAAACGCTGTAACGGTCGAAAGGGGGTTCTTCTGATTGCCTCGGTTCAATTTGGCTTCATCGGCCTCTTTCAGCAATACGGGGGCTTGCTTCCAAGCCGACATATGCGTTGAGCGAGATCCCAATGTTTCCGTATCATGAATTGTCATGCCACTCTGATGTCACCTAAGCGCTCGGCACAGAACAGTTCGGGCGCTAACTCGAATTGAGAACTCCATCGTAGAGCATTCGTATGCCTCGCGAACGCAACGTGAGATCGTTTTCGGTGCTCTAACCACATCTCGAAACACTCTAAGGTGTCTATCGCTGATTGGATAGCCAAGTGCCGGAAGTCCGGCGCTTCTACAGCTTCAGTCATAGCGATGAGTTCCGGCCAATAGCTATTGGTGGCCGAGGCATAAGATGAATTTAAACTGGAGAAGAATGATCCACCTTGCGATGGACTGATCCCGAGGGTGTCTCCTACTGAATGTAAATGTGTGGTCAGGATTCGTTCACCTAAGGCAGCTCCGTCAATGACGTACAGCACGCCGAAAACCTGTGGAAGGGTGGGAATCGCCGGCAGACGTCCACAAAGAGGCAGCGCTGCAATATCGGCCTGGGTCATGCCGAGGGCCAGCAAGTCCTGCTCCAAACGGGGAGTTTTGCGCCGTTGTTGCGAATGAGGAGAAGGAAGGTAACGGTCCGCGAGGACGACGAGTTTACGCTCCAGCGGTTGATAAAACCCCCAAAAGTCTTGGAGCATCCGCAGATTATTGTGGGCGTCGAAGGTCGGATGATAGAAATCCAATCGTTGTTCGAGTCGCCGATGTGCCAAGCGGGTTGACAGGTGTAACTCCTCGAACAGAGGGTTGTCTTGCAACATGGTGTCCTCCGTCACAGAAATGGTGGTGGGCTGTTTGTGAAGTAATTTACTCTACGGATTTTGATCTTCGAAGAGACCTCGGCATACCCCTAGTCCGAAGAAAAAGATCCATGAACGTCAATGAGTTGGTATGGACATAGACTCCCCCGAAAGCAGAAGTAGAAGTATATGGGGACTTCCTCTCATTGACTCAGGCATAGCGCATTCCCGGTGGCCTTACTATGGTGCAAGTCTATTCAGGCGGATTGCCGGCCGCCCGATATGATATGCAGATATATTCTTATACATTCCGAAAGCGACGAGGGTCCGGCCTAGTTCGCTTTCGTCGGAGGTTTCCTGTGGAATCATGGGAAAGGATCGGAAATGGTGAATCGTATGATGGTGATTGTGGTGTTCGGCGTGACCGGGGCGGGCAAAACGCGGGTGGGAAGCGCGTTAGCCGAAGCGCTGGGATGGAAGTTCGTGGACGCCGATGATTATCACGAGGAGGCTAATCTTGCCAAGTTGAGCGAGGGTATTCCCTTGAATGATGAAGACCGTCAGCCATGGCTTACCCGCGTTCGTGGAACTATTCAGGAGAGTCTGACGCAACGTCGGAGCGCAGTGTTGGCTTGCTCGGCTCTCAAACGCGCGTACCGCCGGTATTTGCGTGTGGGGCCAGAAGTGGTATTCGTGTATTTACGGACCGAAACTCATGTGCTTGAAGAGCGGCTCAAACGACGTCGGGGTCACTTCATGAATCCGGCCTTGCTTCAAAGCCAGTTAGAAGCATTGGAAGAGCCACTCGACGATACTCTGACGGTCGACACCACCCACAGTCCGGTTGAGATTGTGGGCTTGATTCGAGACTCCCTTAAAATTTAACCGGATGTGGAACATTCTTCAGCGATTTTCTCTCGGAACACAGCGAACTCACCGGTGACATTTGAGTGATCACCATCTCGCCCGCCTCGCGGCGAAGCCAAGGGCGCCCGTGCGCAAACCTGAGGTGAAGTGTTCGTCGCCTGCGCACCTCGGGGTTTTACGAGTACCCGGTATAACCCCAGGTCGTTACCATGCACGACCATGAGACCTGTGCAAGTTCTGGCCATGATTATGGCGGGAGGTAAAGGCGAACGGCTTATGCCGCTGACGGCCGTTCGTACGAAACCGGCCATTCCCTTCGGAGGGAAGTATCGGATTGTCGACTTCGTGCTGAGCAACATGCTGAATTCCGGGATCACGGCTAATTACGTCCTCGTCCAATATCGTTCGCAATCACTGATAGAACACCTCCGAGAGTCGTGGCGTATCGCCGGGCGCATCAAAAATCACTTTATTACGGTCGTGCCGCCTCAAATGCGCGCCCGAGAAGGCTGGTATGAGGGGACGGCCGACGCGGTCTATCACAATCTCAATTTGATCGCCGATTTTCGACCCGACGTCGTGGCGGTTTTCGGGGCCGACCATATTTATCGCATGGATGTCTCACAGATGATTCAGTTTCACCAAGATTGCGGCGCGGAAGTGACGGTAGCGGCGCTGCCGCTGCCGATCGAACAAGGTTCTCGATTCGGCATCATCGAGGTGGATAGACAAGACCGAATGATAGGGTTCGAAGAAAAACCCGCTCGCCCCAAATCCATGCCCGGACAGACCGATCTGGCGCTGTCGTCCATGGGAAACTATATCTTCAACGCCGCATTTTTGTCGCGTATCCTCGAACGAAATTCGGATCGAGGCGGCGGTCACGACTTCGGTCGCAATATTATTCCTGAGCTGATCGAACGCGATAAAGTCTATGTCTATGACTTTTTGCGTAACGAAGTGCCGGGGCTTCGATCGTACGAGGAAAGAGGTTACTGGCGCGACGTAGGTACGCCTGAAGCTTACTGGCAGGCCAATATGGACCTGTTGGGACAGGCCCCGCCGTTCGATCTCCGGAACAGCGAATGGCCGATTCTTTCGGGTGGCTGCGACGGCCCGATGGCTTCGGTGGTGCACACCCGCGTCGACGATTCGATGATCGGAGAAGGAAGCCACGTCGTCGAGGCCGATATCAGACGTTCCGTGATCGGGCGCGGCGTTCACATTGAGCCGGGGGCAGTGTTGGATGAATGCGTCATCATGGATGAAGTTCATATCGGATCGAAGTCCCGCCTGTGTCGTGTCATTGCGGACCGCTTCAGCAGTATTCCCGCTGAGAGCGATATCGGTTTCCGAGAGTCGCCTCAACCTCCCGGATGCCATGTCTCGCCGACAGGCCTCGTCATCATTCCGCGCGACACCAAAGTGCCGATGAATCTGATGCAATCCGTCTCCTGAGACCATGGAGTCGTGATGTCAGGCTGTCGCTTGCGGGCCACGTATCGCCTTCAACTCAACACCGATTTCGGATTCCGCCACGCGCATGACGTGACCGCCTATCTGCACGACCTCGGGATCACGCATTGTTACAGTTCGTCCATTCTGGCCGCCATGCCGGGTAGCACGCATGGCTACGATGTCATCGATCACTCGCGTATGAACCCGGAACTCGGGACAGAAGAAGAATTCAAATCGTGGTGCCGCAGTCTGCATGATCGCGACATGGGGTTGATCCTCGATATCGTCTCCAATCACATGGGGATTGCCCAAGCGCTGAATCGGTGGTGGTACGACGTGCTGGAAAACGGACCGTCATCCCGGTACGCCGGAGCGTTCGATATCGATTGGCATCCCCTCAAGCGGGAGTTGCACGGTAAAGTGTTGCTTCCGATCTTATCGGATCACTACGGTGTCGTGCTGGAAAATCGGGAAATGTCGGTCGCCTACGAAGACGACCGGTTTGTCGTTCGCTATGGAGACTGCCGGCTTCCGCTTGCCCCAAAATCGTGGAGCACTGTCTTGGCACACAGGCTTGAGAGTCTGCTGTGTCAGGACCCGGCACAATCGTCCATGGACGGCGGACTCACGGAACTGCAAAGCATTTTGACGGCCATTCGTCATCTTCCCGATCGTGAGGACAGCACTCCGGATGAGCGGGAAGAACGCGAGCGGGAGAAAGAGGTCATCCGTAAACGGATCGCCGCGCTCATGGCGAACGACCGACGAATTGCGGCATTTGTCCAAAGCAATATTCGTCTCTTCAACGGTATCGCCGGAAAACCGCGCAGCTTCGATTTGCTGGACGAGTTGCTCAATCAACAGGCGTATCGGCTGGCATCGTGGAAGGTCGCCTCGGAGGAGATCAACTACCGCCGTTTTTTTGATATCAACGATCTTGCCGCGATTCGCGTGGAGGAGTGCTCGGTGTTCGAGGCGACCCATGACATGGCGTTCAAGCTCCTTCGAGACGGTATGGTGGCGGGGCTGCGAATCGACCATGTCGACGGGTTGTACGATCCGGGTGGATATCTTCAGCAATTACAGAGCTGGGCCCGCCGCGAATTGGGCGCTGATTCGTCGGTAGAACGGCCGCTGTTTGTCGTGGTGGAAAAAATACTCGGAATAGATGAACCGCTGCCGGAATCCTGGCCCATCGAAGGAACCACGGGATATGAGTTTCTCAATACGGTCAATGGATTGTTCGTGGATCACACGCGGGAACAAACCTTCAGCGATCTCTATCGGCGCATAACCGGGCGTTCTCAGCCCTATCCCGATATGGTCTATGAGGCGAAACAGCTCATCATGCGGGCATCCATGGCGAGCGAAATCAACGTGCTCGGCCATCAGCTCAATCTCTTGTCCGAGCGGGATCGGCGATCGAGAGACTTCACGTTGAACAGTCTGACCAATGCCATTCGAGAAATCATCGCCTGTTTCCCCGTGTACCGGACATATGTGACGGTGGGAGCGGAGCCGGTCAGTGAACGGGATAAAGCGTTCATCCATAGGGCGGTAGCTCAAGCGAAGCGGCGAAATCCTACAATCGGCCGTGAGGTATTCGACTTTATACGGAGTCTTCTTTTAAAGGAGCATCATCCCGAGGTGGGGAAAACCGACGAGTACGAACGTTTTGTCATGAAATTTCAGCAGACCACGAGTCCGGTCACGGCCAAAGGAATCGAGGATACCGTGTTTTACCGGTATAACCGTCTCCTGTCCCTCAATGAAGTAGGGGGAGAGCCGCAACAATTCGGGATTGCTCCGGCGGTGTTCCACCGTCGTATGGGCGATCGGCAAGCTCGATGGCCAAAAGGGCTTTCGGCCACTGCGACCCACGATACCAAGCGGGGTGAAGATGCGCGTGCCAGGTTGAATGTGTTGTCCGAGATACCGGACGAATGGAAAGCACGTGTGACCCGATGGATGAAGCTGAATGCCAAATATCGCGTCAAGCATGAAAACGAGGATATCCCGGATGCCAACGACGAGTATCTCCTCTATCAAACGCTCCTGGGCGCGTGGCCGTTAGAGGATGTGCGCCCTGATGAACACGATGATTTCTGTAACCGTATTCAGCAATATATGGAGAAGGCCTTGCACGAGGCCAAGGTCCATACACGCTGGATCAATCCCAATCGCGAGTATGACGAGGGGGTACGGAGCTTTGTTCAGGCGATTCTCGACAACCGCCGTCCCAACAAATTTCTCGACGACTTCTTGCCGTTCAAGGAGCGGATCGCCGGCGCCGGGCTGATCAACTCGCTGGCGCAAACGCTCCTCAAGATAACGGCGCCGGGAACGCCTGATTTTTATCAAGGATCAGAACTGTGGGATTGGAATCTCGTGGATCCGGACAATCGGCGGCCCGTCGACTATGCGCTACGACAGAGGCTCCTCCAGGAACTCAAGGAAATATTCGCGCGGCCCGACCGGTTCGACGCTGTTCAAGATCTCATGCGTCATTCTGCGGACGGCCGGATCAAGCTGTACCTCATTTTGGCGGGTCTGCACTGTCGCCGAACGCATGCGGACGTCTTTGAGCAGGGCCGATACGTGCCGCTGGAGGCGGAGGGACCTGAAGCAAGCCACCTCCTTGCATTCGCGCGTCTTCATGGCGCGCGCATCGTCATGGTGGTTGTGCCGAGGCTTGTCGCCGTTCGTTCCTCCGAAGCGATGAACTCAATATGGGATGAAACGTGGGTCGCGGTGCCGCAGGAATCGGGGGCGTTGCAATTCCAGGACGGCCTCACCGGACGCGCGATCGTTCCTGATCGCAAAGGAGAACGGTATATGGTGCGGGTTTCGGAGGTGTTTGCCGCTTGCCCGGTGGGGCTTCTCGTAGGAAGCTGACGACGACCGAATGGAAGTGGGCGATCATAGCGTGGCTAGGGCGTTACCGAGTAGCCCGTTCGAGTCGACATGATACGATCAGAATCATTCAAAGCGCGGAAGAGTTCACGAAAACAGCAATGAATCGGTGGAATTCATTCCAGATCATGTCACTCATGAAAGCCTGGCGACGATGAACATTGAGAACCTTATCGACCGGACGGAAACGATCATGCGACGGTATCCTTGGATTGTGCTCACGATGGGAGCCGGACGGGGCTATGTTGCGTCTCGTAGTCGGAGGCTGCTGTGACGACTCAACAAGAAGAAACATACACGGCGAGGAACGGAATTATCGGACTTCTGGGTGGATTAGTCGCGGATGCTCGGACATTGGTTCGACAAGAGCTTCAGCTTCTGCGGGATGAGTTTTTCTCCGAGATTGCCAAGATACGCCAAGCGGCCGTCGCGATCGGAGCGGCAATAGGGTGTACAGTCATCGGAGGTTTGTTTGCGCTCATCATGCTGGTCCATGCGCTCCACGAATTTGCTCAGCTTCCCCTGTGGGCGTGTTACGGGCTGGTCGGTGTCATTCTTCTCGCCGTCGGCGGAGCACTGCTTCTCAAGGCCAAACGATCTTTGCAGAGTTTCGACTTGACGCCGCGCCGGACATTGCATTCAATAAAGGAAGACGCACAATGGATCAAAGAGCAAATATCATTGAACAAGACATAAAAGATATCCTTGAAACTCGTCTCGAGATCGGCCGAAAAATACAGTTGCTCGACGATAAGGCGCGCTATGAAATGGAAAACATAAAGACGAAATTGTCCGGCTTTACCGCGGACGTGGCGGGGACGGGGAAAGAATTCATCGACCGGTCCACTCAGATGCTGAATCCGCTCCACCAGATGAATGCGCGGCCATGGGTGGCGCTCGCCGGCGTGGTGCTGGCCGGTTTTGTGATAGGCACGTTGAACCGGAAATATCGTCGGACGAAAGTCTATCCCTATTATCCGCCCAAAGCACATGGAGCGCCGGTGATGCCTTCGGAGGAAGACACGGAAGGCAAAGAAACAGAGACCGGTGTTTACCCCTATTATCCGGAAGAGCGCCAGGAGTCAAATCGGAATCATGCATCCTTTTCGTCGGGCTTGTGGAGCGATGTGAAGGGCACTGTCCGCACGGAAATGCAGCGTTCTAAAGACGCTATAGGGTACGCCCTTCGCGAATTTGCGCGGGATATGTCCAAAGAAATCGTTCCGACGATTCTGAAGGCGATGACGTCGCCTCAATCGCGTGGGCCCCGCCTATAAGATTCACCTCGTTCCAGTCCGTGAATTGTGCCGCCGAGAAGAGGCCGCTCATGCCGCGCGTGCTATGGAAAGGTGCCATCAGTTTCGGACTCGTCCATATACCTGTCGGGCTTTATTCCGCTGAAAAGCGAAACAATTTCGACTTGACCATGCTGGATCGACGCAATATGAAGCCCGTCGGCTTCAAACGATATAATAAGGAAACGGGAGAGGACGTGCCATGGGATCAAATCGTCAAGGGATACGAGTATGAAAAGGAACGCTATGTCGTCCTGACCGACGAAGATTTCCGCCGCGCGAACGTCGAGGCGACCCAGACGATCGATATTTTACGATTTGTCGAGGGCAAAGAGATTACTCCGATGTATTTTGAGACGCCCTATTACCTGGCTCCCGACCGGCGGGGTGAAAAAGGCTATGCGCTGTTGCGCGAGACGCTGAAACACACGCATAAGGTCGGCATCGCCAATGTCGTGGTTCGCACGCGCCAGTATGTGGCTGCGCTGATCCCGGTGGGCGAAGTGATCGTCATGAACACGCTGCGTTATGCCGATGAGGTCAGGGCCGCCGATGAGTTGGATGTTCCGCCGAAAAATTTGAAAGCCGCCGGCGTGACGCCTCGAGAGACGGACATGGCCGTGAAGCTCGTGGAAGAAATGACGGGCGGCTGGAATCCCGAGGACTATCGCGACACCTACCATGAGGATCTGCTCAAGCTGATCGACAAACGGATCAAGGCCGGAGAAACCGAGATCATCAGCACCGCCGAAGCTCAAGAAGCGGAAGAGGAGCCGAGCAGAGGGAATGTGGTCGACCTCATGGCGCTGCTGAAACAGAGCGTGCAGGATAAGGCGAAGGGACGCCGGTTTGCATCGACGCAATCGAGAGCCGCTCGTTCAGATCGATCCCGGCGCAAGATAGCGTAAGTCGCTTCCCCCCACAGAGACCGTAATAGATAAGTCATGGATACTTTGCGCGATGACGGACAGTCTATACGCTGTGTCATTGCAGTATTGTGCTCTTTTGGTTCCGTGTGATGGCTTGCCCGGCTTATCCTTGGCCCGTTTGTGGCGATATAGATTCAGCGATATGGATATGGTGTCGCCCATTCTTCATCATGCTGCCGGGTCCCTCACAGATCAGCGGTCATATGTGGTATATAAGATCATGCGTGATAGAGACATCTCGGGCTTCGGCTCTTCCTTTCGCACACGTGCTCTGGGATGTGTACTCGTGTTGCTCTGTGTCTGTGTCGTGGCACAAATGCTTGGAGCGCCGTTCACGCTGCTTGGTATGGATTCGGATATCCTCACAGAGTCGGAACCTATATCCGAGGACATGACCGCCCTCTCGCCGTCGCCTGAGCCGGACAAGCCTCGTCTTTTTGACATGTTCGACGGCATTCACTCCGTACATCATCTTCCCCTATTACTCACCTCTGTATTCCGTCCCCCTGTCCTGTAAGCGAGTTTTCGCTGCGTCAGAGCATCGGAAAAGTACTGCTTCAGGCGATTGCGCCTCTTCAGCAGCGCTGAGTCTCTGTGCGTCAAACAGGAGGGATCTGTATGAACAATTTGAACCTTCGTCATAGCCTTGTTCTCGCGAGTGTTCTGCTTCTTGCCGGATTCGCATCCGGTTGCGCCATGGTGGTCGCTCCGCTCTCGGCTTCGGACACCGCATCGACCGATGAGCGACACGGGTTGTTATTTGGAAGCATGCGGTTTGCGCGGCATGGAACCGATCAAGTCAAGGAATTCACCCAGCCGCTGGAGATGCGATGGATGCTTGAGGAACAAGCCAAGGGAAAGCAATCCGTGCTCGCCGATCTTCCGACTGACGGACCAATTACCCTAAAGCTGCTGGCCGGGTTCGATCACGTCAAAAGCATCGGCTTCGATGATGGGGAGATGGCCATGCTTGACACTACCTTGCAGGTCCAGCCACGAGGATGTACAACGCTCGGGCTATGGGAACTGAAAAGCGAGAAAACAGTTCCCAGGGTGGATCACGGCGCACGTTTTTGAGAACCTGGAGCCTATACAGGATGAATTTCACCACATTATCGCCACCAAAGAGTGCCCGACATTGGCTGCACCGCTGCTTGACTCGTGGATGCGAAGTAAGTTGGTTTTTCAGAATGAAGCTTGGGGACTGCATGATCAGTATGATGAACAATATATAGACTGAGCCGTCTTAAACGTAGAGTGTTTGGTTCAGCGTCACAACGTTCGCGAGGGGTGAGCAACCATAGGTTCACCCCTCGCAGCAGGGAGGTTCCCAAAGCAGATCGTCGAAGCTGCGTAGAGAAGGCGATTGATCGATTTGCCGCTGTGAAAATCCAACAAATCGATGAAACTGTTCCAACGTGGGTTCGCATACAACGAATGTTGGTCGGTGCCAAAGGTCGGCGTGTGGTGACTGTAATATTGGTAGATGCCTCTCAATTCAAGGGGGCCATAGCGGAGAGCAGTGATTCCAGCCTGAAGAGCGAAAATTCTGCGAGTGGGCGCAAAGCTGCGATCGTTAAATGACACGTCGAAACTGAACGGGCGGAGCGGGAGGATATCGAGAACCGCTTCCTGCCCGACTGCCGATGGAGGCAGCGCCGTTGTAAGTACGAAAAAAACAACCAAAAAGCGTGAAACGTGCGTCCGCAGCGGCCCACCTCTCTACCATGCATCGCTTTACGGATACTCTGTGATCTATTCCTCGCATTGTAGCCCAACCTCGATATTGTTTGCATGTTCGCGGGTAGGTACGGGGCCGTGAGAAAAGTGGCTGTGGGGCGGGAGTCGCTATGCTAAAATCCGCCTTCTTGCCGGAGTGGCGGAATAGGCAGACGCAAGGGACTTAAAATCCCTCGGGTCCACAAGGCCCGTACCGGTTCGATCCCGGTCTCCGGCACCAGGCACTGTGGCTCGCATAGCGGTCGCGAACGAACCTATAGAGGGATTCATGACTATAAAAAGCATAGTGGTGCTCGTTGCCGGCGTTGTACTTTTTCTTTTTGTCATAGGTGTTGGGGCGTGGGTCATGACGGCGCCTCTGGCGGCCGGAGAGGTCGAGACGAAGCGTTGCAATGAATACGTGGACCAGCTGGACATGCTGAAGCGATACAACTGGTTTTGGACTCCCTATCATCGCCGAATGGCGTTCAACGATTGCTTGACAAGAAGGTTGGGCGAGCAAAAGCAGCCGTAGGGGTTACCGTGAGAACCGTCCTCCCAGGAAGCATTTGGGTGAGGTCGGTTGCTTGCTTCAAAAATGTTCCGGTCTGGTTTTCCATGCCCTCCTCCCATGGCTCTGTACTCCACATTGCCGCAGTTCTTTTCTCGTTGATTATTGTTCAAGTGTTGACCACCACTCCGGTCCTTGCGGAGTGGTTATTGATCGATGGCAATAGTATGGCGAAGGTCTACGTCGATTCCGAGACGA
>NZ_JBLYIG010000090.1:0-2814 GCF_049222245.1 Nitrospira sp. BLG_2
TGTCACCAGATCTGATGCGCGGCGCCAGCGATCCTTCAGCATTGTGTCCGACAAGCGCGGTGTGTGTCTGGCCGAATTAATGGTCAGTTTGACGGTCGGGGTGGTCGTATTAGCTGCAGCATTGAATGCGCTGAATGTCGCGCAGGCTCATGTGAGCAAACAGCAAAATGATCTGAGACATCAGCAAGATCTTAGACTGGGGTTAGAGGTGTTCGAACAAGAAGTTCGATTAGCGGTGGCCGATTCAATCATCTCAGCGACTCCAGAGGAATTTCGGTTTCATGCCAATATCAGCGCGCAGCGAACGGTGACCACCGGCGCGGTTGTGCCGGGTCAATCGGTTATTGCGGTGCAGGATGGCAGCGGGTGGGGTGAAGGTAAAACCGTAATCATATGCGGCCACCACAGCTGCGAGCCCCATCGACTCTCCCGTTCGGGTCAGCGGTATCAGCTGACCTTGACCGAACCGGTAGCCTCCTCGTTTCCCGCAGGTGTTTCTGTAGAAGTGAATAATCGGGTGGTCTATTACAGCAAGCGAGACGAAAACGGACCGGCGAGACTTATGCGGATGGTCGACGGTGGAGCGAATATCCTCATCGACGATCTGAAAGATCTGCACTTTTCGTATTGGGACGAGCATGGTCATGTCACGCGACAGCCCTCGCTCATGAAGCGAGTCGTGCTGGAAATCGAGTCAAATCACTCTCTGCATAGAATAATGCGGGAAGTGACTTTCCGATCATAGGAGTGAAACATGTAGTATCTCGATGTCAAAGGCCGTTAACGGGGAATTGCGCTTCTGGGGGCTATGGTTATCGCTCTCATTCTATCGTTGTTGGGCGCGACGCTTCTCAATCTCGCTGGGCAAGAGGCCATCAGCGCTGGACTAGCAAGTCAAGCCGTTGTTGCCCATCACCTGGCCGATGCCGCTGGTGAATTGGTGGTGGCTTGGTTTCACAGCCCTCGGACAATTGCAGACGTGCCGCAACTTTCATCTATTCCTGAAAAAAGAAATCATGACAGGGAAGGAGCGCTCTCATTTTTTGATGCGTCCGGTCATTCACAATTCGTAGGTACGGCGGATCATCCGGATGTACTGTTACATATGAGCAGTCCCTCCGATTATCGACTCTTGAATGATCCTGAGACAGGAATGTTTCGCACAATGACACAACTAGGACAAGTGGAAGAACTCAAAATCTACGCGCCGTCCAAGCCGGGTCTGCTATGCACAGTCGATACCACGGTCGCAACCAATACCAATCCTCCGGTCAGGCAATCGATACTCATGCAGTTGGGCGCGCTGGACTTGCCGCCGTTACGAGCCGCCGTGCAAGTGGGGCAGCATCTTGGTCGCTTTCAACCTGGAGGCGAATCACCGGTCTCTGTGCATTGGGGTGAGTTAAAGGTGGGAGGTAATCTGGTCCTCACACACGCTGATGAAATTCCACTGAGGAGCACGCTTGCTCCCATAACCGGGCAGGCATATGAGGAAATGACGCAACGAGAAGATCGTTGGATGGAAGGATGGATTGGCGGGACGGTTCAGGTGACGCACGTACCATCCGAACAGGTCCCTAGTTATCCCAGCAACCTCCACATCAGCCAGAATCCGATTCCGGGAATTCGCTTCGATGAGTGGCCCTATGAACACATAAAGCGAATAGCAAAAAGATTCGGCCGTTACTTCGCGATTGACCGAGAAGGTCTTCTCTATCCGCAGGGCATTGTAGAACCAGGACGTGGGATTTCGCCAGACGAAGTATTTCGATCAAAGGGAATTGGCGACCAGCTTGGTCTGATATTCATCGACACGCTTGATCAGATGCCGCCGCGTACAGACAATCTCGGGGTTGTCAAATTGCACGCTCCCTATTTTGAAGGCATGGCAGTTGTGCAAGGTCACGTTGTGCTTGCTCCCAATGGATCAGGACAGTCTATTGGGGTACGTAGTCCGCAACCAGTAGACCAGGCGTCTGATGTTGCTCGGACGCTCGTTCAACTCTCCGGCATGCATTTCAACGGAGTACTTCATGTCAGTGGAGACATCACAATCACCGGAAAAGTCACGCTATACGGAGCAGTAACATCAAGTGGAACAATCGCCTCAGCTGGTTCAGGAAGCAGTTTGGAGGTGTGGTATGACGACGATCTCAATCGTGGGTACTATCGTGGATTGCCTCAAGTCTATCGTGCCCCTGGTACCTGGATGACACGATATTGAGCCATAGACATGGTATGTGAAGGTGAGCGCCACATAAAATAACTTCTTATTGTCGATGAGAAAGGATGAGATAGAATGATCGCGCAAGGCGTTGAAACGCATCACAAACGGCAGATCCTCTCCGTAACCAGTCTGAAAAAGTCGTCGATGGCTAAACAAGCCCGCAAGATGACGATGGGGCGCAGTCTTTTAGACTGCATTGCCTATCGCGGGCTTGTCAAACAGGCGGAACTCGATGCTGCAATAGAAGAATCCCTATCACGTGAAATTGATCTAGAAACCCTCTTGCTCGACAAGTATCGCGTGCCGAAGTCTGCCCTCGGGTCGGCGCTCAGTGAATTTTATCAATGCCCCTACATATCCTATGATGAGCGAACCGTCATTGACCCGGAGCTTTTGAAAAATCTCAGTTTCGATTATCTCAGAAGGAACGCTTGGATTCCACTGAAACGACAGGGGACCGTCCTCGACATCGTCATCAATGATCCGCACGATCTGGAGAAAGGTCTCGATATACGACGCGCGTTTCCCGGTACGACGATACGTTTCTCCGTCGGACTGCGGCGGGATATTGAACAATATCTCCTTGT
>NZ_JBLYIG010000091.1:0-3330 GCF_049222245.1 Nitrospira sp. BLG_2
TGTATCAGTTCCCGTTCTAAATGCGTGATGCGGTCACGAACGCGGCGACGATCGGTTTCCAGTTTGGTTTCGCCCGGTCCACGAGTACCGATCCCGCCACCCAGGCGCGAGAGTTGCGCACCTTTCCCCGACAATCGTGGAAGTACGTACCGTAGCTGCGCTAATTCCACCTGCACTTTACCCTCACGACTGTGAGCTCGGCGAGCGAAGATATCCAGAATCAACTGCGTCCGGTCAATCACCTTAATGTCCGTCATCTCTGAAATTGCCCGCAGTTGAGCAGGCGACAACGTTTGATCAAAGATTACCATGTCGGCGCCCCGATGGAGCGTCCGAATCAAAACATCCTTCATCCTACCACTCCCCAAGAGATACCGCTGATGTCCATCCGGCGTTCTTTGAACTACACGGTCGACCACCGTAACGTCGGCGGAGGTCGCCAGTTCAGCCAATTCGGCCAAACGCTCTTCCTGCTCGGATCGACTTTTAACAGAGGCGCTGACAAGTATCGCCGATTCCTTACCGCTCTCGACCGTATAGTGTGCTCGAGCCTGCTGAAGGTCTGCGTCGAGCTCTTCGAGGAACTGGTCGAACATCATTGTCAGATCGTGGAAGGGAATAGCCTTGAGTACTTTGAACAACTGACCGGTCGAATTGGGTGCCAACAGATGAGCCAAATACAGATTGCCTGGTCCGCCACCCTCGGTAATGGAGAGAAGGCCAATAAGATCAAGTCGCAAGAAGGCGAGGTCGGTGAGTACCTCTTGATTTAAGGGCTGATCGTGCAGTTGCGTACGAATGAACCTCAAACCACGGAGCGATCGTGTACCCGTACGAAACAAGGTCAGCGTGGTTGGAGACAACGTCAAATCCGTTCCCACAATCACTTCCTGAACTTGCCCTCGCCGTGTCAATAGCACGCCGATCGGACGACGGAGTTCAACAGTCAACTGGACCATTGTCCTTGCGAGTTCGTGGGTAATAACCTTGTCGGGTGGGACACGACGTCGGTAGAGTCGTTCGATCGACGCTACTTGGCTGGTGCGTAGTCCTGTGATCTGACCTCGAATATCAGGAATTGGCGTCCTCCTTGTTCCTTAGAGAAACCGGTACTTTCTGGGTTTCGTCATGAATCGTCAGGCCTCTCTCAGCCCGACTGATATCGAGATCTGAAAATGATCGTTCTCCGTTCATCAGCAACTGACGCCCCGCTGAGGCAATCATGGCGGCGTTGTCGGTGCAATACTCAAGAGGTGGCAGCGATAGACGAATGCCTTCACGTACCGCGCGCGCGCTCAGCACGGTCCTCAACCGGGAATTAGCTGACACTCCTCCCACGACTGCGAGCGCAGCAAGGTTTGACTGCTTGAGAGCAGCGAATGCCTTCATAACCAAGACCTGCACAATAGCCTCTTGGTAGCTGGCCGCCAAGTCCGCGGTCTGGTGAGATTGCAGAGGGCTGCCCATTTCTCGTAACTTATACAACAATGCGGTCTTGAGGCCACTGAAGCTGAACTCAAGACTGCTTTTTGCCCGGTGGAATCGAGGAAATCGTATGGCCAGTGAATCACCCGAACGTGCGAGTTGATCAATAGCTGGTCCGCCAGGATACCCCAAGCCAAGCATCTGGGCTCCTTTGTCAAACGCCTCACCGGCGGCATCGTCACGAGTGCATCCCAACAGGATACATTGGCCACCCAATTCATGGCGATAGATATGGGTGTGACCACCCGATACAACCAGCACAATACAGGACCGTGGGAACATCGGATCGGCGAGCCATGCGGAAGCGATGTGGCCCTGCAGATGATTGACCCCGACGATGGGAAGACCCAAGCCGTAGCTCAAGGCTTTGGCATAATTAACTCCCACCAAAAGCGCCCCAGCCAATCCGGGTCCTTGCGTGACGGCCACGGCACTCAGAGTATCTTTCGAAACTTGGGCTGTCGCCAGGGCTTCTCCGACGACCATGTCGATCCGCCCAAGATGAGCACGTGCTGCCAGTTCCGGAACAACGCCTCCGAACTTTTCATGGACGGTCACTTGTGAAGAAACTACGTTGGAAAGCACCTCTCCTTCACAACTGAGTACGGCTGCAGCCGTTTCATCGCATGAAGACTCGATTCCAAGAACTGGCCCCGGGCGCCATCGAACCTCAGGTTGAAATTCTGCCCCATTGCGTTGGGAAAACATCTCGTTACGAAGAAACCAGATGGCATTGAATAACAAAACGGCCCCTGTAGCAATCCGCCACAGAGGCCGCTAACGATTGTATGAAGACCTGAATGATCACAAAGCGTACTATACTCCGGCCATTGCCTCCTGCTCGATAAAGGTCGGAGCGCCATCCCGAAGAACCACTTTCACCTTGCGGCTTTCTTTGAAACGCCCCCTGATTAGCTCATCGGAGAGGGGGTCACCGATGGCACGTTGGATAGCCCGCCGCATCGGCCTCGCTCCGTACAACGGCTCATAGCCCTCTTTGATGAGCCATTGCTTGACTTCGTCGTCGACCTCAATTTCAATCCCTTTATCCAATAGGCGGAGGTTCAACTCACGGAGCAGGATGTCCAAGATGCTATAAAGCTGCTCTTTTTCTAATTGATGGAAAATTACGATCTCATCGATCCTATTGAGGAATTCAGGACTGAATGATTTCCGAAGTTCTCCGAGCACTTCCTCCTTCTTCCGACGTGCCGCTTCCCCTTCTGTGCTCTGGAAACCCAGGGAAACTCCCTTCTGAATCATCTTTGTCCCGATGTTGGACGTCATAATGACGACCGTATTCTTGAAATCAACCTTACGTCCGAGGCTATCAGTCAACACCCCGTCGTCCAATACTTGAAGCAGCACATTGAACACATCCGGATGTGCCTTCTCGATTTCATCGAACAATACGACGGAATAAGGACGTCGGCGGACCTTTTCGGTCAACTGTCCGCCTTCTTCATATCCCACATATCCGGGTGGAGCGCCGAAGAGACGGGAACTCGTAAATTTCTCCTGATACTCGGACATATCGACACGAATCAGCGCATCTTCACTATTGAACAGGAACTCTGCCAATGTCCTGGCCAGTTCTGTCTTGCCCACGCCAGTCGGCCCCAAGAAAATAAACGATCCGATTGGTTTCCGAGCTTCCTTCAAACCGGCACGAGATCGACGGATGGCGCGGGCGACTGCGGAGATGGCCTCATTCTGACCGACGACTCGCTTATGAAGAAACTCTTCCATACGCAGCAGCTTGTTGGACTCTTCTTCTTCCAGCTTAAAGAGCGGAATACCGGTCATTTTTGAAACGACGTAGGCGACATCCTCTTTGCCGATCAC
>NZ_JBLYIG010000092.1:0-3979 GCF_049222245.1 Nitrospira sp. BLG_2
CGCAGGTGTTCAGAGACAAGGCGCGAGGTCCGGGTCTCCTGATCACCGAGTTCCGGGTGTTGATGAATATCTCTTCGCCAGGCGATCAACTTGGCTTCAATCGATGCGGCCCTTTCCCGAACCTTTACCTCAAGAGAAGAATTATCGGCGTTTCCGTCGTTTGGAACCAAGATGAACATCATCACTCCCACGAGCAAGCCGCCCCAATAGCGTAGACACTTCATCGGCTCCCCTTTCGGCTATCTCTGAAAACCAAGACGCAAGACGATTCGGATCGCCGTTCTATGCTGACACGGCGACATCACCGGTGTCGATAGCTTGGATCTGACGGCCGCCGGGTGTTCGACGTAGGCGCCGCATATTGGCCAGGAAGGAAGATAAAGATCAATTTTTGCGTTTTCATACTCGGGACAGCCCTGGATGGCTGTGATCGATGCACAAGCAGAACCGTAGAGTAGATATGAGGCTGTAGAATCTAGGGTATTGTCCAGTCGACGGTCAGGATCGCCGGCAATAGTATGATCGGTCACTTGTGCGCGCAACAACTCCGGGACACCTGGTTTCAGCGTGCACCCTGTTGTTGAATGGTGGCCGATCTATGGATCAGCCGGTCCGGCGATGCCATCGGCGCCAGCCGGTACGGGCTTTCAGCTCATAAGCAAGACGGGCAGATTAGTGGTGATGGTCTGACAAGGAGGATCGACATGGGGCTACCAGGTGTACCAGTCGGTGGATTCAAAACGGTCGGTCAAATTGCCGGGACGCATAGCTTGCGGTTCCATGCCAAGCAAAACGCGTTGGCGATTGCTCTCGAAGTGCTGTCATCCCATACCTCCGGCGCGCCTGTCGTCGATGAGAACGGTAAATTTGTCGGATTCGTCAGCGAATTTGATCTCCTTGGCGTGATTGAATCCGGAAAAGATCTGAACAAGATGACCGCCGATCAGATCATGAATAAAGATCACTTTGTCGTGGATGAATCGACGAGCCTTGCCGATGCCATCAACCTCATGAAGGAGAAGCATTTATTGATTCTCCCGGTCATCAAACAAGGCAAAGTGGCCTATTCGGTCACGCGCCACGATCTGCTCCGAGCTCGCATAGGGCTGGGCCCGGGCATCGAATTCTGATGAAATGAAAGACGTTCAAGTCGGCACGATTGACACGTCATTATCGATCGCACGCATAAGTTCGATTCTTACGTCCTCGTCGATGCGAGAGGCGTTGCTTTGTATGGACAAGCAGTAGGCGCTTCATGACAACTAGGGGCGACGCCAGTTCAGCAAGTCTGCTGCTGTGGTAATCCTTCGACCTTCGCCGCCCGACCCTATTGTTCTCGCGAGGTCTGCATTCCGCCACCGCATATCGGAGAGAACATGGGACTATATCCAAGGCGGTGGTACAAAACAGGTATTCGAGTGACTCAATTTCCATTCGGAACATGGCGGCTCGGCCTGCTGCACGGCAGCTACAGGCAGGATGCTTGAGAGCAGGCCGCGGCTGGGGAGGATGTACATGAATGATGATTCGTTCACGAGATGGGACAGTCTGACGCAAACGGGCTTGGAGTCGGCAAGCAAAAACTGGGGCTGGGTCCTTGCCTCCGGAATCGCATTCGTCGTGCTCGGCGTCATCGCGCTCACCTTTTCCGTGATGACGACACTGGCCTCGGTGTTCGTGCTCGGATGGATTCTGGCGTTCGCCGGGATTTTTGAGGCGGTTCACGCGTTCAAATTACCTCGATGGAGCGGGGTTCTGTTGGAGCTCTTGGTGGCCATTCTCTATGTGGTCGTGGGTGTGCTGATGATCGTTCGTCCCGCGGCTGGGGCCTTGTCGCTCACGCTTCTGATTGGAGCGTTCTTTCTGGCGGGCGGCCTCTTTCGCATCGTGGCCGCCGTTGCTGGGCGACCTCCTAACTGGGGCTGGCTCCTCCTGAGTGGGATCGTGACCTTGTTGCTCGGTCTGCTGATCGTCGCGGAATGGCCGGCGTCAGGACTTTGGGTCATCGGGATGTTTTTGGGCATCGACCTCCTTTTCAGCGGGACCTCGCTGATCATGTTCGCGTTCGGATTACGGAATCTGGCCGGCACAACCCGCGACACGACCGCCGGTTCACCGGGAACTCTTGAAGGACGCCCAGCCCATTAACCTGGAAGCTAGCCGTTTCGCATCGAGCGAACGAGCCGGAGTTTTTTTCGATGAAGTATCTCGATGGAAATAGCGAGCGGCGCGTGCGTGCTCAGAACAGTCGTTATGGTAGATGCGGCTCAACAATCATGCAACAGGTCGTTGCGGGACAATGTTCTGTCATTTGTCCATGACAACGGACTAGGGAATTGCCCGAGTTCAGGAAGCCTCTTGCTGTGGTAGTTCGTACGTCATGGTTCCGTGGCGGCAACCTCAGAGAGCATCCTCGACAATCGTACCGTTGAGCACATACGACATCGTATTGATGGACAGGCAAGGACGGTGACAGAGGCCTTATTTAGGGGAGGTAAACATGGTTACGCTTGATGATGCCCGGAAGGTTATCGCCGCCGCCGAGAAGAAGGCAACGGAAGTCAGCCAACCCATGAACATCGCGGTCGCCGATGCCGGCGGAAACTTGATCGCGCACGTGCGGATGGATGGGGCGTGGATCGGCAGTATTGATATTTCCATCAAGAAGGCCTTTACCTCGCGCGCATTCGATATTGCCACGAAAGACCTGGCGAAACACTCACAGTCGGGCGGCCAGTTCTTCGGGATTCATGCGTCCAACGACGGCCGTGTCATGATCTTTGCCGGCGGGGTTCCCCTCAAACGAGACGGGAAGATCGTCGGCGCTATCGGCGTCAGCGGGGGGTCGGGCGAACAGGATCATGCCGTGGCGGAAGCCGGCGCGGCGGCCTTTAAATAATGGGCCGCAAGCCTTAGTTCGTGCAGGAACGTCAGTGCCCGTCTGATGGGTTAGCGAATACGGCACGCTCGAAATGCCGGCGCGAGAGCATGGGCTCAGGAGGGAGAGGAGAAACACACCATGGCCAACAATCGTGGCATTGCCTATATGGGGCCTGGACAGGTCGAGGTGAAAGCGATCGACTTCCCAAAGTTGGTCGGGCCCGGCGGGAGGAAATGCGAGCACGGCGTCATCCTAAAGATCGTCGCTACCAATATCTGTGGAAGCGATCAGCATATGGTGCGAGGTCGCACCACAGCGCCCATCGGACTTATTTTAGGTCATGAGATTACGGGTGAGGTGATCGAAGCCGGACGCGATGTGGAGTTCATTAAAGTCGGAGATCTCGTGTCGGTTCCATTCAACATCGCCTGCGGTCGTTGTCGGCTCTGTAAGGAGCGCTACACGGGCGTGTGCCTGAATGTGAATCCGTCTCGGCCTGGGGGCGCGTACGGATATGTCGATATGGGCGGATGGATCGGCGGGCAAGCCGATTACGTCATGGTGCCCTATGCCGATTTCAATCTGCTCAAGTTCCCGGACAAGGCTCAGGCGATGGCAAAGATTCGTGACCTGACTTGCCTGAGCGACATCCTGCCCACCGGGTATCACGGGTGCATCACCGCCGGTGTGACGACCGGTTCCACTGTTCTGATTTCCGGCGCCGGGCCCGTGGGGCTTGCCGCGGCAGCCTCCGCATTTCTTCTGGGCGCCGCAGTCGTCATCGTCACCGACTTCAACAAGGAGCGTCTCCTCCAGGCTCGTTCGTTCGGGTGCGAAACGATCGATCTGTCAGCCGGCGGGACGATCACGGAGCGTATCGAGCAGATCCTCGGAGTCCCTGAAGTAGACTGTGCCGTCGATTGCGTGGGGTTTGAAGCCAAGGGACACGGCGGGGCGGATGAACCAGCGGTCGTGCTGAACCAGTTGATGGACGTGACACGCGCGGCAGGCTCGATCGGCATTCCAGGCCTGTATGTCACTGAAGATCCAGGCGCCAAAGACAGCGACGCACAAACCGGCAATCTCATCCTTCGCTTC
>NZ_JBLYIG010000093.1:0-3906 GCF_049222245.1 Nitrospira sp. BLG_2
GGATAGAGCGTGGGACTTTCCCCTGGCCGCCGTGAAAATCCACAGAACAATTCCGGCAACCGATGGAGTTCAAGATACAAACTCGAGTCGAAAATGCCGGCCAAAATCCTCGTCGCGCCTTGTTTATAGCCGTATGCCGCCATACCGGCCGCGATGAGCGCGTTGTCGTGAGGCCACACCGATCCGTTATGGTAGGACATCGGGTTATACCGGGCCTCGGAGGTTGCGATCGTGCGGACACCCCATCCGCTGAAAAACTCCTCGCGCAAGAGCGTGCGGGCCGCGCGTACCCCCCGGTCCGCGCCCGCGATGCCGCCGTACAGGCAATGGCCCGCGTTTGAGGACCGTACACGGCAAGGTCGGCCCCGCCCGTCCACAGCCAGCGCATACGAGTCGAGTTCCTCGCACCAGAACGCCCGTTCAAATCGGTCTTGAAGGGAGTCCGCTTCTTTCAGCAGACGATCAACGTGATCGAATTCTTCCAGAAGCCGAGCCAAGTTCGCCGCCGTTCGTTTGGCTCGATACACGTACGCCTGTACCTCGCAGAGCGCAATCGGACCCTCTGCCGCGGTTCCGTCGGCGTGGAAGACGGCGTCGTGGGAATCTTTCCATCCTTGATGCACCAGCCCGCTGGCGGTTCGGCGAGCATAGGTTGTGAATCCCATCCCGGTCGGATCGCCGTACTGATCGATCCACTGGAGCGCCAGCTTAATATGCGGCCAGAGCGCCGTGAGAAATTGGCGATCGCCGCTTCGTTCGTAATATGCGCCGGCCAGTACAATGAACAACGGCGTGGCGTCGACACTCCCATAATATTTGCCGAATGGAATTTCTCCGAGGGTCGCCATCTCTCCCTGGCGCGTCTCATGTAAAATCTTGCCGATTTCCGCATCTTGTTCCGGTCGATTCTTCGTTGCCTGAGTCGCGGCCAGAAAACCCAGAACTCCCCGCGCGAGCGCGGGATTCATCCACAGCATTTGCAGCGCCGTAATAATACCGTCTCGTCCGAACGGGACGCTGAACCAGGGCACCCCGGCGTAAGGATAGCGTCCGTGCGGTGTCTCCGAGACCAACATGTGGAGATCGGCCATGGACCGGTTCAACCAATGATTGAATTGTTCATTCGACGTGTAGACGTGGGCATCGGAGGCTTTGGCTTTCTGTAACGCGCGATAGGCCTCCCGGTGGGCGCGGTCGTAGGAGAGAAATACTCCGCCCCGCCGCCGCTTGATTTCGCAGGAAATCAAGATTTCCCAGGTCATGTCGGTGTGGGGAGGGATGTTCGCCTCGATTCGCAATCCGTCAGGCATTACCCGTTTCGGCGCGGGAGTACATCGGACATAGGTTCGGCGGATGGTTTCATCGAGCCCTTTATACCCAAGGATAAGCCCCGTCTTGGATCGAACGGTCTTGAGTTTCCATCCGCGACGAAGCCGCTGCCGGCCCCTCGCCTCGAAGAGATCGGCGAAATCCGCATCCATTGCGACCATGAGCCGGAGGGGAAATTTCTCCACGCCGTAGTTATGAACACGGATGCGCTCGTAACAGGTCCCCTGCCAGAGAAACCGGGTCCGGCACAGATGGAGCGTCCCGCGCGGCACCGGCCGTCGCTCGTCCAGCATCATGTCCGCGTTGGTGAGATCGATCCGAATGAGCGCATTGTCGTCTTTGGCCTTTGCGCTGAGTAGCATCGGCCGCTGCTCCCCGAGCGAAAGCTCGAATCGGGAGAGGAACCGCGTCCCTTCATGATAGAGCCCCTGCGGGCCGGAAAGTACCTGATGAATGTCACCGTACCGGTCGAACACTGCGAAGGTCTCGCCATGTTTCAACACTTCCGTGCGACCGTCGGCCAATGAGGATGACGCGAGGATGTAATATTGATCCTTCAATCTGATGACGTCGTTCATGAATAATTCCCTTCAGTGCACGGCACTTGCCCGGCTCATGCGCGCGGCGACCAGCGCCGTCACCAACAGAACAAGCCCGATCCCGAGTACCCCGGTCTCCGGACCCTGTTGTTCCGTGATCCATCCGAACGCGGAAATTCCCCCGATGGCGGCAGTCATGGAGCCTGTCCCGTAGAGGCCCAGCACTCGTCCGACCATTTGTTTCGGCGCGAGCTCTTGAATGATGCCCCATGCAATCGGAGTAAAGGCTCCCATCCCACAGCCGACCAGGCCCATGAGGAGACCGGCTATATAGGGATCAAGTGTTCCGGTCAACGCGCAGAGGGCGGCGCCGCTCAACACACTGCTACCCGTGATCAGCAGCATCCGGTCTTTGAGCGTCCAGTGAGTCGCCCACAAGAGTCCGATCGATGTCGCGAATAATCCGATACCGACCGCCGACCATAAATAGCCGACCTCAATCGGACCCAGTCCAAGCATCTTCCGCGCGAACACCGGGAAAAGGGCGGTCAACGCGCTGGTGCCGAACGTATAGAGGGCGGCGGTGCCGGTCAAGAGCAGTATCGTTGGTTGAGTCACCACGCTATAGCGAAATCCCTCAACCAGATCTTGCAGCATAGTCGGTCTCGCGGCACGCGCGGAAATCTGTGACGCCGGTTTCTTAAAGCGAACCCACGCGAGGCACCCGGCGGAAATCATGTAGGTCGCCGCGTTGAGACATAAGACCTCTTGTGATCCGTACGCGGCGATGCCTAAGCCGCTCAACGCCGGACCGAAAATAATCCCAAGGCTGGTCGTGCTTTGAAGAAGTGCGTTGGCGGCCGTGAACTGCGTTTTAGGGACAAAGGCGGGGATGGCGGCGGTGAGAGCAGGACCGAATACCGCCGTGGCAATGGCATGCAAGAGGACCAAGACATAGAGCACGGTCACCGTAAAGGATTCCACGGGGATGAGGCAAGGAATCAACCCGATCAACAACGCGCGCAACACATCGCTGGTGATCAGCAACACCTTTTTCGGAAGGCGATCGACATACACGCCGATGATCGGGCCCAAAACAATCGGAGGAATGGTCTGCAGCAGGCCGATGATGGATGTTTTGAGGGGCGAGCCGGTGACGGCATAGACAAACCAGAGGAGCGCCAATCTCGAGATGCCGTCTCCGATTTGCGAGATAAGTTGTCCGGACCAGACGAGTCCGAAATCGCGGGTCAGGAGCAGCGGACGATCCTTGACTGAGATGTTGTCTGCGTTCTCCGCCGTAGGGGGAGAGTAAGGCAAGGGGCCGGAGCGGCCTTGCATTAGCTCTCGCCCTCCAACCGTATCTTCTCGGTATTCACCGCTCGTACACCCGGCACTTGACGGGCAGCTTCCGCGGCTTCGAGAGCGATGACTTGGAAACGCACGGTTCCATTGAGCTGAACGACACCGTCCTCGGTCTTTACCTCGAAATTGGCCGCTTTGAGGGTCGCGCTCTTGGAGAACCGTTCTTTGATCAGGCCGGTGAGAATTTCATCCTGTTTCTTGAGCAGCGCCTTCGCGAGGTCTTTTTCGACGGCCAGCTTGTTGACCACGGCCTTGACGCCTGGGACAGCCTGCGCGATTTCCGTTGCGGCCGCTTTTTCTTCTTCGGCCGAGACGCGTCCGGTCATGGTCACGGTTTGTTGGTCGTCTTCCACCCCGATCTCGTAGCGGAAAAGCCGTGAATCTCCCATAAGCGCAAGCTTGACCGACAGAATCAGTGAACCCAGGGGTTTCTTGGCTGCCTGATCTTTTTCCTTACCCTCGGAATCAGCCGGTTGTGAGTCCGCCTTCGTCGCCGGAGCGGGTGCGGACTGCGTCTTCCCGTCCGTCTGTGGCTTGGCCGGCGCATGTTTCTCCGATGTGACTTCTTTGTGATCAGTCGAATCCGTTTTCGTGGGAGGGTTTGATGGAGGCTGCGGCTTCCCGTCCGTTGATGGCTTGGGCGGCGCTGGTTTCTCCGGTGCGACTTCTTTGT
>NZ_JBLYIG010000094.1:0-2417 GCF_049222245.1 Nitrospira sp. BLG_2
GTTGTTGTTTTGTGCTTTGTCGAGCAACGTGGAGATATCTTGATCGAACATCTGCTTTCCCTGAAGGAGTTGTTCAAACTCCTTCTGCGCCTTTTGCAGTTCATATCCAGCTGGGACCAGATACTTGTCCGCGATCCGATCAAATCTACGCTTTATATCAGCCATGGCTCTCGCGCCGAAATCGTTACCCATCTTGTTCTTATAGAGAATGTCGTGGGAGGTTTCGGCCCAGGCGTGCCCCAGAATGGTTTGAATCTGAATCTCGCAGCGAAGGCCAACAAATTGTGCATACTCGGGGAACCGAATCCGATCGGCACCTAGCCTTACCGTATAGTGAATTCCTCGGTATTGTTCTCCTTGTTTTTCAGGGGTGGGGTGATAGATCTTGGTTGAATCCGGCTCAACCTCAAAATTATCGTGAACTAGTGATGATTGTATGAAACGGTTAACGTCATTGTTGGTGTAGAAGATTATTCGCACTCCAGCAAGATCGCGCCGATCAAGCTCTAATGACGGTGTGGACAGCTTACCTTCTTCTGCTAAGCGACGCCGCAGGCTTTCGATATCTTTAGCTCGATATTGGATTGACTGAGGCCGTGGCAGACTCTCAGCGGCCAAGAAGGCTTTTCTTAGGATAAAGCGGACCGTCTCAGCGAAGGCTTGATAGATCGCAAGATACTTCGTCTCGTAGTCATTGAGATTCACGACAATCTAATCTTACCCCCACAAGATAGGCATTTGGAGTTAGATCTGGCATTGTGCATGCCAATGCGACATACCTTATGCACTTGCATGTACGGAGATTAGGCATGAGCATTGATTCCTACCACGAAAACAAGATCACGCTGCACGATGAATCTTGACGGTCAGGCGAACGGTCGAGGCGAGCGAGCATATCGATGAGTGCATCGGTGCTGCCTCACGCCGCGTGAGCTGTGGCCTTTTCCAATAATTCGTGAATAAGTGTCTGATAGGGTTTCCCGCGTTTGGCGGCCATTTTTCGCAACTGACTCAAGAGCCGTGGCGAGAGACGGATGGCGATCAGCTGTTTCGCCATTCCGCTGGACGGTCTTCCTACCCGGCGCGCGCGTCGAAGCTCTTCGGCCGTAGACTCCGGAACGTCCGAAAAATCAATCTGCGAATCGGGTATAGGCTTGGCGTTCCCGCCGACTCGCCGGCCGCGCACTGATGATCCGGAATGTTTCTTTTTCATGTCCCATCCCCCGTACGGTATACACCACGAGCAAGACTCGATCACTCACCGAGTGACCGAGTCGTTTGAACCGACGCTCTTGGGTTGAGTGTGCAGGATCGTCCCAGTCGAGCCCATTGGCATCGCCAAAAACGGTTGCCGCTTCTTCGAACGACACGCCATGTTTCTCAATTGGCGATCGCCTTCGCAACCTCCCACGTAAACACCCTGGTGTATATACAGTAATAGACCTCTTAATACAATCCGCCTCGTATCGAAATCCACACGAGCCTCAACCAATCTATCCCTCCGCTTTCGTCGTTCGCCATGCGATCGCGGCGGCACTGAGGAGCATGAGCGAGGCGATGATGAATGGTGCGCCGGGAAGCTCAAAAGAAATGCCCAGCGTTGAGTGCTGAGTGCTGAGAGAAGAGTCGGTCTGAATGAACTAGGCAAAGATCTGTGTGAAGAGGGTCGGTCCGATCAGGGCATGTCACGCCGCACGACGAACTTTGATGGTCAGACGAACGGTCGCGCCGAGGCGAGCGAGCATATCGATAAGCGCGTCGGTACTAAAAAGATCGATACGCCCCCGGAGGAGATCGCTGACTCGGGGCTGAGTCACGCCGAGCGTCTTGGCGACAGCCTTCTGTTTGAGTCTGCGAGACGCAATGAGCTTCTGTATTTGAATCATGAGATCCGCCCGGACCAGCAGATGTTCGGCCTCCTCACGACGAAATCCAAGGTCACGGAATACGTTTCCGGTGGACGGTGTGATCTTCAGCTTCATGATACTTTTCCTTTCTCGTTTTCTTCCTGTCGTTCAACGCTGCGCCACGAGGGCTTGGTAGCGTCGCCTGGCCAGATCGAGATCGCGTTGTGACGTCTTCCTCGTACGCTTCTCAAAGGCATGAAGCACATAGATCGCCTCCTCAAACTTGGCAATGTAACAGACACGGTGCTCCAGCGCGGTATGAACTCTGATTTCACGGACACCGGGACCGATTGTCGACATTGGTTTCCAATCGACTGGCTCCAATCCCTGCTGAATCTGTCGAAGCTGAAAGCCGGCGAGCCGCCTGGCATCCGGCGGAAATGTCTGTAAGTCATGCCTCGACGATCCAAGCCACCGAATTGCTTTTCCTGTCACGTTATAAATATGCAAGTTTTAGTATATAGCTGTCAAGAACAGCGCCCTATGGTCCACCAGTCTTCGTCGTTCGCC
>NZ_JBLYIG010000095.1:0-1956 GCF_049222245.1 Nitrospira sp. BLG_2
ATCGGATGCACGGGGGGGCGCCATCGTTCTATCGCCGTGGCCTGCCATGTCCGGGACGCCTTGGCCGCCCAAGGATTCGAGCCCATCCTGTTTCATCGCGACATTCACAAGTCTTAATCGGTCGAGTCCTCCCGCAACGCGCGCACTGAACGGCGCTTTGCTTGACACATGTAGGACATGGACTATACTTGGCAATGTCCCACACTGCGTGTGAACTAAAACGAAAAGTCAAGTACAGATCAGGCCCTATAAAGAACTAGGCATAAAGGTCTGTGCTGGAATGTCTTCGATGGAGTGTGTCGAGCGATAGAGGCGGTTCATCTATGTTGGCACAACTACGCAACGTCCTGTCAGCCGATTTTTCAACTCTTCTCTCTTCCAGGCGGCAGCTTATCGGACTCGACATCGGCTCCAGCGCGATCAAATTGGTCCAGTTGAAGGAAGTGAAGGGTCGGTACGTCCTGCAAAAGTGTGCGGTGAAACCGCTTGAGCCGGAGGTCATTGTCGACGGAACCGTCATGGACGAAGGCCGCGTCGTCGCGGCCATTCGGGAGCTCATGTCCGCGTAAGGAATCAAGCACAAACAGGCGGCCATTTCGATTTCAGGACATGCGGTGATTGTGAAAAAGATCAGCCTGCCGCCGATGCCGGATAATGAACTGGCAGAGCAGGTTAAGCTGGCTGCTGAACAATACATCCCCTTTGATATCAATGAGGTCAATCTGGATTTTCATGTGTTGAACGGGACGGACGGCAGTGGGGACGGCGACGGCCAGATGTCGATTTTGCTCGTAGCGGCGAAGAAGGACAAGGTGAATGAGCTCTGCGAACTGGTCAAGACCGCGGGATTGACCCCCAGTGTTATGGACGTGGATGCCTTTGCCATCCAAAACATGCATGAGGTCAATTACCCGATGACCAAGGGAGACGTCACGACGATCGTCAATATCGGTGCCAGCGTGATGAACGTCAATATCGTTCAGAATGGCGCGTCGCTCTTTACCCGGGATATTCCTCTCGGAGGCAATCGTTACACGGAAGCCATTCAAAGAGAATTGGGCCTATCCTTCGAAGAGGCGGAAGAAGTGAAGAAGAGCGAACGTCCGAGCAGCAGCCAAGAGGAGGTCGTTCGGAGCGTCATGGAGAGCCTCAATGCGGAGGTGGCGTCGGAGATCGGGCGCACCATTGATTACTATAAAAGTACGGCTGGAGACGGAGATGTGGAGCGCCTCCTTCTTTGTGGAGGGGGGGCCAAAGCAAGTGGATTACTCGAACAACTTCGTGATCGTATGCGGGTCAAAGTCGAATTAGCCAATCCCTTTCAGGAGATTGACTGCACGGCAGCCGATGTCGATCCTGCCACGCTTGATGAAATGAGCGCCGTTGCCGCGGTGGGCGTTGGCCTTGCGTTGCGTGTAATGGGGGACTGATGATTCGGATCAATCTTATCGCCGGACCTCGGGCCAAGAAAGCGCAACCCGCGCAGTGGGGGGCACGAGCGGAGGCCATGAGTGGGGCCGCCATCATCGGGCTCACGCTGCTGATCGCCTGGTGGTACGTGGGCGCGCTTCAAGAGGAGCGTCAAGCCAAAGAACAGGAGAAGCAGGAAAAGGGGAGACAAATCGCCGCGCTCAAGGAACAGGTCAAGCAAGTTGATGGATTTGAACAAAAGAAGAAGACGCTCGAAGATAAGAATCGGATTATCGATCAGCTCGAAAAATCACGGTCCGGTCCAGTGAAAGTGATGGACCATCTCAGCCGGAGTCTTGATCCGCTGAAGTTGTGGCTGTCGAAGATGTCAATGAAGGAAGGGCGAGTGGAGGTCGAAGGACGGGCGCTTACGAACGATGACATCGTAGAGTTCGTGAATAATCTGCGTCGAACGGAATATTTTACCGCGATTCAACTGATGGAGTCCCGCGCAGCGACCGAAGGCAAGACAGGAGTATTCAGCTT
>NZ_JBLYIG010000096.1:0-5088 GCF_049222245.1 Nitrospira sp. BLG_2
TTGTAAGCCTGTGGCTTGGCACTAGGAGTTTCCCAGGTTAGATCTCGGAAAAAATTTGGTTTGTGGCGAATAGGAAAAGGTGAGACCAGTCGATGAGGTGGGTCACTTGGAGACATAAGACCGCTCTTTGTCTGAATCAATCCAGGAAAGCAAATAATAGAGCAATCCCAGCAGCCAAAGGATCGGAATGATGATCAAGATGAGAAGAAAGAGCGCCATGAGGCGAACTCACTTTTCGTCGTTGCGATGGTAAAGAAACCGGATCAACACAACCTTGAGGTCTGCGCGCAGATCGGCGAGCGGAATGCGGTCATTATCGATGAATTCTCTTCCCGCTGTCTCGGGAAAAAGACGAAACGAGCGCGTCAGGACTTCGGCCGAGATGTCGTCATAGTAATAACGCACGAGCTCCACGACGGCGTTGTCGTCGGTAGGAAGAGTTTCTTCGTGGAAGAACGACGTTGCCATCAAATCGATGCCACCTTCTCGTAAAACTGATGGTCTTCTCGGTATCCTCCATAGCCCAATTCAACCTCGTCCAATGAGGTCACCACGTCGATGTGTGTCAGATACTTCACCATTTTGTACCCGACCTTCGTCTCCACACGTAGACGACAGGGCGCGCCGTGCTCAAGGGGTAACGGACATCCGTTCATCTCATACGCCAGAATTGTTTGCGGGTCCTGAACCTCGTCCAACTTGAGGACTTCATAGTAATGATCAGGTGCATATTCGTCCTGGACGAACGCATGGAACACGACCCACTTGGCCTCCAACTTAGGACGGCAGCGCCACAAGACCTCGCGAACTTCTACGCCGGCCCAGGTGGCGATGCCGGTCCACCCTTGAATGCAGTTATGCCTGACCGTTTGTTCGCGTTTGGGCATCCGATGGAGATCGCTCAACGATAGTTCCATCGGCCGTTCGACGAGTCCACCGATGCGCAAGCGCCAGTCGTGAAATCCAGTTTGGGCCATGCGACGATAATCGCCGTTCACGGGCGGATAACCGTTGACATGGTGCATGGCTGAAACATTCCGTCGGTCGAAATGTTGACGAGACTCCAGCTTGCGGAAGAAGAAGCGCATGAGCGGCTCGACGACCTTCGCGGCATGCTCTTGGAAACCGCGCTGATGCCGGCGCGTGTATAACGTCGCGGCAATGTGAAATCCGATCACAGCGAGAAGTGCCGAGGAAGCGGCGACAAAGGTCAAGACTGAAGAGGCATCATGAGGACCGAACATCACCAACATGTGCCCGATGTTCTGCGGAAAGTGCACGAGAATCACCATGATGAGATGGATCAGGACATAGAGAACCAAGAGCATCAGCCCGATAAAATGGAGGCTCCTTGCGCCCTGTCTCCCGCCGAAAAGATCGACGTACCATGGGTATCGGGCAATCAATGCGGGCGACTGCGCGAGTCCCGTGAGGATCATCAATGGACCGAGGATAAAGACGACGGAGGCGTACACGAGCTGCTGGAGGGGATCATATGGATGAAACGAGGATTCCGGCGGCGCATTGAGGCTCGCGAATGTCAGAATGCTGTCCCACGCCTCGGGGAAAATCGACCAGCTCGTTGGGATGAGCCGCCGCCATTGTCCGGTCGCGAACAACAGTCCCACATAGCAGAGGCCGTTCAGAATCCAAAGCGGTACGATCAAAAAATGCCAATTACGGCCGGCTCCAAGATTGTGGTGCCCTCCCGGAATCGCAAAGACAGGGGATACGTCCTCCGCCTCGTCCAGTGAAGTAAATAACCGATTCGTCGGCATCTTTTTCTTCCCGAATTTCACCCACTCGCTTCCCGGCCGACAATGGTCATTCCAGTAGAGTTTTGGATGATCGGCGAGAATCTGAAGACCGCTTCGTATGAGAAAGAAGATGCAGAAGAGATTGATAAAGTGATTGATCCTCAGCCAAATGGGGAACCCCAAATCATGTATGCTCGGGTCCATATCACGAGTTCTTTTTTACAAATTATGCGTTCGGATCGCGCTCCATCGACCGCCGGATGAGATATCCTCGACAGCGCGTGTCAGGTATCCATCCTCGCTTATCCCCGTTCCAGCGTGACGCCTTGTTCCCATCCATAGCGGACGGCATCCTTGTACTGACTCCAGAGTCCCATCGTACTTTCGTCCCAGGTTCGGCGTGCCTCCGGTTCGACGCGGCTCCAGTCCATCTTCCGATAGCGCGGGTCAAGGCCCAGTTCAAACCCGTGTTGGTAGGCCGGACGATATTGGTTATAGTCATAATGCGATGTCGAAAAGTGCGACTGATAATGGTCCTTGAAACGTGACTCGTGTTTCACGAATTTGTCGAATGCTTCTTTTTCACGATCGGTCATGCCCGCGATGCGATCCTGTTTCTGTTGACGCGCCGGCTCTTGCGCTTGCGATGAGACGAGATGCACATGGCCGTAGCTGTGTTGCTCCGCCGGCATCAGGCGCAGGATCACCCATGTGAACGGAATCACGAGGATCAAGAATCGAAAGGCAGTCGTGGTTGTCATGCCGACCTCCTGGCCGTCAGATAGAGTGAAGATAAAGCCGCGAGACTGAGGCCTAGCGCCAACCAACTGCGGTGGCGATTGGCCCAGGCCTGCACGCTGTAGTCAGCGGAGCGGTCGTCGAACTGTCCTCTTGCGCCATAGTCACCAGGCAAGGGATCGTAGAGATTGTTCGCGCGCCGGGGATCCACCGACTCCTTTGTTTGCTGAGCTCCGTATCCCATGTACGCTAACAAGTGGTCCAACAATCCTGGAAAGAACTTGTCGCCGATGATGGCTCGCGCCGCGGAGAGGCCTATCGTGAACTCGCGCCGAGGGTGATGGGCGATCCAGTATACGTACCGTGCGATCACTTCCGGCTGAAAGATCGGCGGAACCGGCTGGGGATGCCGCGGCATCCGGGTCTTGATCCAGGAGAATTGCGGTGTATTGACCGCCGGTAATTGAACGATCGACAGTTGGACGTTACTATTGTCATGAATGAGTTCGGACCGCAGCGCTTCCGTGAACCCCTGAATGGCGTGTTTGGCGCCGCAATAGGCGGATTGTAGGGGTATGGCTCGGTAGGCCAAGGCCGAGCCGATTTGCACGACGACGCCGCGGTCACGCGGGACCATGCGACGCAAGGCAGCCAAGGTTCCATAGACGTATCCCAGATACGTCACGTCGGTCACCCTGCGATAGTCCGCCGCGGTCATCTGGAGCGCGGGGGACAAGACGGACACCATGGCGTTGTTGATCCACATATCGATCGGTCCGAACTCTTGTTCCGCTCGATCCGCCGCCGCTTCGACCTGCAAGTCGTCGGAGACGTCCGTCAGGATGGGCAGAGCCCGGCCACCGAGGCGTTCGACATCGTGCCTGGCCCCTTCCAGCCCATCTCGGCTGCGGGCCAAAAGGACAACGGAGGCGCCGTGCGTTGCGAACTCCTTGGCGATGGCTCTGCCGACCCCGGCTGAGGCGCCTGTCACGACGACGACTTCGGATTTTCCTTTCCCATTATGATTCGGGTTCATGCGGTTCCCCATTTCTTTGTCTCCTGGTTCTTCTACGCTCGACGATCACGGTACCCGCGCGGTCGGATCGTATCCCTCGTACTGATGCCCCACGATCGCGAATCCCACCGTGAGAACGAGCAGGATCAAGAGCAGATAAAATGCAAACCGAAACGCATTCAAATATGGCGTGTCGAACCAGCCGGCGGCATACAATCCCACGATGATCAGCGTGAACAACAGAATGCCGGCAATGAGCATGTACATCGGAGGTCACCTATCTCCACAGGATTTTAAAAGCTGCTATCCGGCCTTCTTCCATTGCTCATGTGTCCCAGTATTGGAAGGATGCAATGGTGTCGTCCATACACGGCGCCAGCCGCCTCCTGTCCGCTCTCGTTCGGGTTCCTTGGCGAGGGACAGTAAGAGGATCGCTCCGCCGATCAACGCGCTGCGCGCGCCGATGTGCAGAGGCTCGTACGCCAGCAGCACCGGAGCCAGCATCAACCAAAGGCCGAGAGCGACATTGACCCATCGAACGGAACGAGTGACTTCAGCCATGGCCATGATGGCCATGCTCACCACCAGCGGGCCGACGATATGACCGATGACCCGCTCCGGTCCTTCGTACCGCATCACATCCGGCGCAGCCATGAGCCAGACACCAAGTGCTATGACGAGCAGGTGGTTCCACGTTCCTCCCCATAGAACATTCCTGCCGTTTGTGGAGGCCGGTTCGGCGGAATGTTCCGGTCTCGCACCCGCACGCGGTTCGCTCGTCTCACGGCGAAGCTGAGGGCCTCGCTGCGAAGCGGGTTTCATGGGCAAGGCGTCATCCTCTTCCATGGCTCCACCATGCCAGAACGTATTCCACACCGATCGGTTCTGCTCATGGGAACGCCGAAGAAACTGCAGACTCGCCAAGACCTCGTCCATTGCCGGCCCGATCATGATCAATGAGATGAGCGCTGAAGAAAGGCACAGCGTACACCAGGCCTGCAACAACACAGGCTGGGAGATAACCAAGAAGACGCTGATCAGGCCTAACGGGCCGACGGCGAATCCGAACACAATGACCATCCAAGGCATGGTCCGCCATCGCGCCTGTCCCCCGATCACGCCGGTCACGGCATCCAACGCATAGGCTGCGGCTCCAAGCGCTGCGTCGGGGACGGGAAGAAGGTGAGAAAGGAACGAATTCAATACGGTTTGGCTTCCCGACCCGAACCAAGGTTCCCATACCTCTTTCACCACGCCTATTTGATACAAAGCCAGATATGCGGAAACAACCAGCCCGATTACGGCTACTCCCACGATCCATACGCGCTCCGACCATGTGGACGGGTTGTACGACCAACCAGATGGAATGTCAGATAGTGGAGTGTCGGATGACAGAGTCATAACGTTCAACTATGCAGTGTCCGGCTGGTAGGCCGAACTCGCGATACGGCACAATGTATCGTGATCGGACAGGTTGTCCCTTTCACAAAACAGAACGGCCATCTCCAGTAGCATCCTGGTTCGCTTTGCGCCCTTGACCAATTGTGCAATCAACAGCACAACAACCGTCGTCGCGAT
>NZ_JBLYIG010000097.1:0-3170 GCF_049222245.1 Nitrospira sp. BLG_2
GGGGAGCACCATGGCAGATGACGAAAAGCCGGTGCATCGCGTCGACCTCGACGCCTTCTACATGGACAAGTATCACGTGACGGTTGGACAGTATGCCAAGTATCTGGAAGCGACGGACAAGGAGGCGCCGCCGGAATGGGAAATTATGAACCAACCCCGCCATCAGAAACGCCCTGTCGTCAATGTCAATTGGTTTGATGCCGCCACGTACTGCAAATGGGCCGGCAAGCGACTGCCCACCGAGGCGGAGGGGGAAAAGGCGGCGCGAGGGACCGATGGCCGCCTTTACCCTTGGGGCAACGAAGCCCCCACCAGACTTCATGCAAATTTCGGCAAGAAGCAATGGGCGAACCATATGGCGTTAGTTCCCGTGGGAATGTTCGAAATGGGCAAGAGTCCCTACGGCATCTACGACATGGCCGGCAATGCGTGGGAATGGGTCAACGACTGGTATGATCATGACTATTACAAGAAAAGTCCGACGAAGAATCCTCAAGGACCGAAGATAGGCAAGTCCAAAGTCGTGCGGGGCGGGAATTGGCTGTATGTTCAGGAGTTTCTGCGTTCTTCCTTTCGTTTCAATGCTGAACCGTCCGGTCGACAGTTCGGTTACGGGTTCCGTTGCGCGAAGACCCCGTAGCCAGGACCGTTTCCGGAATCAATGGTCTCATGTCAAAAATTCACCCTCCTCGGGTTTCTTTCCTACTGCTTGTGCCGAACATCGACACTTATCCGGTCTGCGGCGATTCTGTACATGTCATGACAAGCCGTGCAGCGGGCCGTCATGCTCGCTAACCGTTGTAAAATTTGCTGAGGCGTCTCGTGCCCCGCGATTGCATCCGCCAGTGCGTCCATGTCTTTGTGGATCGACATGCCCATCTGTTTGAACGGCAGCGGCAATTTGGCCATGATGGTCGGCTCCACATCCGCCGCCATATGCATCCCGAACGCCCTCGCTGTTGCTTCCATCTGTTTTGAATCGGGATTCGGCGCTCCCAGTTCCCTGATAAGCCCGTCTACCGCTTTCAAGAGCAAGCGCATTTCAGCGAGTATCTGATCGCGCTCCGCTGCCGCCAGGATTATTTCTACCCGGCCATCACTTCCCACTTTCGTCACTCCCTTGATAAAAAACCATCCTCCCACGCCCAGCGTGACGGCCCACAGGATGACAACGGCTCGGCAAAAATTCGGTTTCATCTCACTCCTTTCAAGAGTTGATTTGTTAGGTCACTGCAAGGAGAGAACCAAATAACCGGAGAATGCTGTAAGGTTTACCCTGATAATCAGACGTTTCGCGCAGTCCCAGGGACTGAGGGGTGGCTCTTTGCTACAGGAAGGAAGAAGTCTTCGTCGCAAAAGACGACAAAGATAAGAGAGTTCATGGACCACTTATGCACATGGCTCGAGTATCAGGATGGCGCGGTCGTCCTCGTGATTTTCCAGAGCGCGCCGCTGCCGCGACGAGATTCCGCTCCGGGGTTCTTCTTAGCCCATGATGCCCGCGCTTTGTCTCCTTGGCCCAGCGTCATGACGCCGAAGTCGACGATGTACAAAGCCGATCCGTCCGGAGAAAACCGAGCCGCAATGGGGCGCTCGAATCCACCGCCGCCGATCTTGGAGGCCGGACCATTGATTCGCCCACGGTTGACCGCGAAGTCTTCCACGCCCCCGTTCTCCACGTTGACCCGCACGACCTTGAATCCGACCGGCGCCATCACCTTGCCGGAGACCGGTGACTGATCCCCGAACTGCGCGATAAAGGATTCCCCGACATGACCGAACAGGGGGCTTCTGGAGAAATCGAACATGTACGAAGAAGAATGCACTCCCAAGACCGCCGCGGGTTTCGGCGGCTGATTGGGATAATCGGACAAGAGGAGCGGCGGCTGCGGCTTGCCGGGCGGGATGAACTGATCGTGATAATCGAGCGGCAACGTTCCATGGTAATCGGGCCATCCATACCAGGTGCCGGCCTGGACCTTCCAAAGGAGGTCGCCGGTTCGGTGCACCGGACGGCTGCCGCGGTCGTCGTAGCTGGTATCGGTCACATAGAGCTGTTTATCGGGCGAGAAAGCCAAGCCGAACGGATTGCGAAATCCCCACGCCACCAATTGGGGCGCTCCGCCGCCGACAGGCATCTTGAGCACGGCGCCGTTGCAGGGTAGACGACCGGACACCACTTGCCCCGCCCGCGTGACAGTGCCAAAAGGCACAAAGGCTCCGGTGACGGCTTCATCGTTCGCCGACGGGGTAAACGGGTTCGTGGACGTGAAGTTCACGCCGCGCAGCGTCACGTCGTGACAGGGAATATCATGCGCGCGGGGATTGCGCTGCAACCATCCGAATCGATAGTTGTCTTCGCCCACGACGCCGCTGTTGGTGAAGGTACCGATGCCGAAATAGAGCCGGCCGTCGGGACCGACGATCGGTCCGTTGACTTGATGATCGCCGAAGCTGGGCAACTCGCTCAGCAACGGTATGACGACGCCATCGGGCCGAACCCGGAGCAGTCTCCCGCCGCGAAGGCTCCCCCCCTCGGCGATGTAAAACGATCCCTCCAAATGGCTTACGCCGGTCCACGAGCCGTTATTTTCCCCCACGGCAATCACTGTAGTTCGCCCTTGTGCATCGATGCGCAGGAGCCGCGGCCGGTCCAATGCTTCCCCCTGGGAGTAGCCTGATTCAGTGACGTGCGGAGTTCCCTCACCGTCGAACGCCACACCGGTCGGGAACGTCAGCCCCGAAGCGACGAGCTCGATCCGATAGGACGGAGGAAGCGCGATATCGGCTGCGTTAAATACCCGCGGCCCTTCAAATTTCGCCTGACTGCCGCCGTCGGGAGAAGAAAACTTGAAACATCCGGCTATAAGAAGGAGAAGGAAAATAAGATATCTCATCGGGCATGAGGATCGTCTCGATAAGGCGACGGTGCAGCTAGGACTACCCCTAGAGAATTAAGGATCCTTGGGTTTAGCTCTTGTGAAATACTGCATACGACTGAGGCGCTTGGAATCCATCCGAGATATCGCACCGGTTCGATATCGTGGAGACTTATTTCTACGCAAGGGAACGGAACGGTTACTCCAGGAGAGGATCGAAGCCGCGATCGATCTGAACACGCACCTGCTCGTACAAAGCGGCCAAGCCCCACCCGACGATTACTTCCGCGG
>NZ_JBLYIG010000098.1:0-2805 GCF_049222245.1 Nitrospira sp. BLG_2
GAAAAGACAGATGTCGTTAGGCTCTCGCAAGCCTTTGAACGTTCACGTCTTTGAGGGTCGCGCTCGTCACCGACTGGCAAGCTGCAACATTCCGCATAGCGTTCCGAATATAGCGACTAATATGTACACTTCGATGAAGGACATCATATGGGTTCCCCTTTCCTTCCTTTTGCCAGCGTTGCTTGTACACCCCCGAGATGAAAACTCTATGATGAAATCGTGAAGAGTTCTTCATGAATGGCAGGACACTGGTATTCATGGAATTCCTTCGAAGGGTTCCCTTTTTTGAGGGTGTTCGGGAGCTTGATGCTGTTCTTAAAGTGCAAGAAGCGGGAAACGCTCAGACTCTTTTCAGTCTTGATCTGGCTACCCCCCTCTACAAACCCGGCTTGTCCATGTGATCTAGGCTTCTGCACGCAGACTATTGGTTGACACTCGTCTCTCCTCGACGTAGGGTTTCACCGCTTCAGATTGAAAAACACGTGGTTCTAAGGACAACTTCGCCGTGGACTGGTTATTGCTGATCGCCTTCCTTGTTGTGCTTCTCATCAGCAGTGCGGGAGGTTTCGCGCTGTATAGATTCGTCCGCAAGATTCAGCAGGAGTTTCAACGGCACCAACCTGCGCTTCGGATCAGCAACATGTCGGCGATGAACGCCGGAGAGGTGGTCACAGTGACGCCGGAGGTGGAAAACGTGGGAGGCGGAGTGGCCCATGATTGCATCGTCCAATTGGGAGGATGGGAAGGGAATTTTGCGGTCAAAAGCATGTATCCCAAAGGTCCTCGATATCAACGCCACTCTGTCCCCATCGTCCTCGGTCAAGATGCGCCGATCCGCAGGAAATTGTTGAGCAGATGCTATCTGCGGTTAGCGTATCGCGACCGTTGGAAACAGCGGTATGAATGTTGGTACCCCGTCGCTCAGGCAAAAAACGTGAACACTTCTCTCTATGACATTCAGATCGATCTCTCTCACCCGGAATTGACCGAACCTCATCCATCGTTCAGAGAAATGTGGAAGATGCTTCGCAGAACTTCCTCGAATGACTGACTACGTCATACAGGCAACCTGCCTGCAAACCCGTATTGTTCACAATCCGTGGGCGTTCGACCTTGAGCTCTTGCATTCTGAGTTTCTGAACCGTACCATTTTATTGTCTCCTTGTGACTAAGCGTCTTCAAGAGACTGCAAGACTTTTGAGCGCCGTCCGACTGCGAAGCCGTCACATACCGATGAAGGAGAAACCCAATGCCGCCTACTATTCAAATCGATCCCATCATCAAGGTCACGAAGACCGATGAAGAATGGAGAAAGCAGCTGCCGGCTGCCGCCTATCGTGTCTTACGGCACGAGGATACGGAAAGGCCGTTCGTCAATCCATTGCATGAGAATCATCAATCAGGGATCTATTATTGCGCCGGCTGCGACCTGCCGCTCTTCTCATCAGAGCACAAATTCGACAGTCGTACCGGCTGGCCCAGCTTCTGGCAGCCGATCGACCCGCGCGTGATCGAAACTCGAACCGACTTCAAACTCTTCGTGCCGAGAACGGAAGTCCATTGCGCGCGATGCAATGGCCACCAAGGCCATGTGTTTAAGGATGGGCCGAAGCCCACCGGTCTCCGCTATTGCATCAACGGCGTGGCCTTGAAATTTGTGGCCGGCTGATTGGTTGACGGATCGTCCCATCTCCCTCGACGAGGAACTCCTGCGTACCACACACAGAGTGCCGCGCGGCCCAAGCGCCTCTGGCACTCCTCAGCTCATTCACGGTACAATCCGGAACGACGGATCCATCGAGGCAACGTTGCGATGTTCTCCCGCGTACTGCCCTACACATTTCTTGGACTGACTCTTTCGCTTCTTCTTTCGTGCAACGAGTCATCCCTGTTCAGCTCGAAGACATCGCCTTGTTCCTTAGTGACCGTTGCAGATGCAGAACGGGCGCTCGGAGAACCGGTTCAAGAAGGGAATCAGATCGATCCGACAACCTGTCTCTTCAAAGGGCACCGTAATGTGGGAACTACCGTCACGGTCCAACTTGATGAAACACCCGGGAAGGACCGAAGGGCATGGTTCAATAAAGAGCGCCTACGCCGTGATAGCCAGCTCATCCCGGGCCTCGGCGATGGAGCGGTGAAAATTGATTCATCTCCGACCCTGTCTCGACTGACCTTCATGCATAAAGACTCGTTTGTGACGGTGACCATTTCTTCAACCCAACAGAAACAGCTCGGTGAATCGGTCACCCAATTGGCCAGAACTGCCGCGTCCCGGTACGGAGCGTCCTTGACAGCGACTCTCCCTCCCTCCTCCGCCTCGACCTCCGCCTCCACCTCCATCTCCGTCCCCACCTCCAAGCCCAGCCGTGGAATTCGCACTGAGACCGTCGCTTCGCAGACCCCGGTGACACTCGCACAAACGCTCCCCCCCTCTTCTGATATCCAATCCGGGATTCAAAAGGCTGGCTCGTTTGATCCGGCGAGCCTGGTAGGAACCTGGCACACGCATGTCGCCCAGGGTACGACCCAGTATGACATGCTCCTCATCATTCAACCGAACCTACACTGGTCGCTCTCGTCGATGATGCAGTTCGACGGTATCTTGAACGCTGAGGGAGGGTTGTGGTCACTCGAACGAGCAAACACGTTCAAGGGCCTTGGATGGAAAGGGACTTACCGCAAGACGACACCCACTTCGTGTGCCAGCACCGGCAGTGTTCATGCGACCTGGAAGAGACTCTCGATCGATCAATACTCGATGCGCAGTCCAGCCGAGCTGTGGAAACTCCGGCGCGAAGCGAC
>NZ_JBLYIG010000099.1:0-3268 GCF_049222245.1 Nitrospira sp. BLG_2
GGATGCGCGCAATGGAAACGGCCTCGAGCCCGATCTGAGTGGTGAGGAGTGTAAGGGAAATGTGCTCGGACAATGCGCGCAGTAGAGTACCGCCAGGGGAAGTATGAAGAAAAGGGAAGTTCAGTGGTGGTGGCTTTTTGACTCTTTGCCCGGCTACGCGAGCACATGAGGAAGGCTTCGAGAAACACTGGACGAATGAGCTGGATCATGAATCATGCGCGCAATTGAAAAAGACTCGACATTTCTTTCAAAGAGTGAGAAGTGAAGAAAGCAAATCCTCTAAAGGCTTTCTGTGGTCAATCGTTCAGGGCATCGTTTTGTTGTGTATGCGCTACTCGTGAGCCTCGCCGCCTGTTCGGGGCCGCAGCCGATCCTCCGCTCGAATAAACAACTTCACTTGTATGGCAAACAGATGGCTCAACAGGAGATTGAATCCTGCCGGAAGCAAGTTGAAAAGACCGGATTACGGCATGGGACCAACCAAAGCGCGAATGCTGCAACAGGCGCCGTGCTCGGGCTGACTCTAGGTGGCGCGGTCGGCGCGTCGGCGGGGGTCGTGGGGGGACTGCCCGGTGTGACGATCGGAGCCGCCGCCGGTAGCGGGCTCGGATTCATCATTGGATTGCTCGGAGGAACGTTCATGCCGCTTGAGCCAGAGCCTCCTTACGCTGATGCCGTCACGCATTGTCTTAAGGAAAAAGGCTATGAGATCAGTGGCTGGGAATAGGGTGGCGTGTAGACTGAAGTTCAGGTTTGCTAAGGCAAGAACGTCACGATAGGTGCGAATCGATTAGAATCAGCGGGCCATTGCTCGATCCAGCGCGTTCATCCCCCTCCACACATGTCCACTGGGCTCTCTTCCTCTATATCGCGGCCAGGATTCCCAGATCGGCGTCATCCGGCCGGTGAAATAAGGGCTTAAAGAAGGGGAAATCTCCTGATTGACAACTCATGTGGGAAACTTATAAAACTATATAAGTTTCTGTGGTGCTCATATAATTCACCCATGAAGATACCGATAGACAAAGTCCTCTCTCGCCGTTCTCACGCCAACAGGGTTGTCAGCGCGGCCCGGCGGCAATTCTTCACCCATGGATTCAGAACGGTCCGTATGGATGATATCGCCGCCGAACTTGGTATGAGCAAGAAAACTTTGTATGCGCATTTTCCCAGCAAGACGGCGCTTGTTCAGGCCATCATGCAGAAGAAGTTTTCGGAAGTCGAAGCGGACCTCTCTCGCTTGAAATCGAGGGATGAGCAGAACGTTGAGACGGCGCTCCGCAATCTGCTGGATTGCGTGCAACGACACACAGCTGAAATCCAACCGCCGTTTGTGCGGGATATCGGCCGCGAGTTTCCCGAGCTGTTTCAAATTATCGAAAAACGTCGTCGAGACTTGATCCGTCGTCACTTTGGCGAACTGTTCGAACAGGGGCAGAAGGCCGGTCTTATAAGGAAGGATATCCCCGTTCATCTCATCATTGAGATTCTCCTCGGGGCCGTGCAAACGATCATGAATCCTTCCAAGTTGGCGGAGCTCGGCCTTACCGTGGAAACCGGGTACTCGTCAATCATTGGGATCATACTCGAAGGGGCGTTGGGCAACCGGCACAATCGGTGAACTGATGAGTGGAGATCATACAAGAACCAAACAATGGCTGCTCTTGGCGGTCATGCCGGTGGTCGTTCTGGTCCAGTCAGGCTGTGAGGGGCCTCCATCTGATCGAATCCAGGGTTACGTCGAAGGCGAGTACATCTATGTGGCGTCGCCCTACGCCGGCCAGCTTTCGTCGTTGTCTGTACGGCGTGGAGGCCAAGTCAACCTGGGGGATCCCCTGTTCGCGCTGGACCAGGTCTCGGAGAAAGCCGCCCGCGATGAAGCGGAGAGGAGACTCGGTCAGGCGCTGGCCAACCTCGAGGATGTGAAGAAAGGGAAGCGTCCCTCGGAGATCGAATCGCTCAAAGCGGAACTAAAATCCGCTCAGGTCGCGCTCCGCCTTTCTGTCCAAGAGGTCACGAGACAGGAAGGGCTGAAGTCCATGCCCGGCGCCGCAGTGGAAATGGAAGTGGATCGCGCTCGTGCGATGCAGAATCAGAATCAGCAGCGAGTGGCACAGCTGAAAGCCGATCTGCACACGGCGCTGCTGGGAACTCGCGCGGATCAAATTGCGGCAGCCGAAGCGGAGGTTCATGCAAGAGAAGCGGCGTTGGCCAAGGCAGAATGGGCTCTTGCACAGAAACGGCAAGCGGCGCCGAAGGCGGGGTTCGTGTTCGACACCCTCTATCGCGAAGGAGAATGGGTCGGGGCCGGACGGCCGGTGATTATCTTGTTGCCGCCCGATCATATCAAAGTGCGCACGTTTGTATCCGAGACAAAGGTTGGGGGCATCAAACTCGGGGACGTAGTCCAGATTACCGTGGATGGCGTGCAGGGCGCGATTCAGGGGAAGGTAAGCTACATTTCGCCGCGGGCAGAGTATACCCCGCCGGTCATCTACAGCCAGGAGGCCCGTAAGAAGCTGGTCTTCTTGGTCGAAGCGCTGTTCGATCAGGATGCTGCACGCGACCTGCACCCTGGTCAGCCGGTGGACGTGCGATTCAACGTTGCTCTATGAATCGGGATGTGAACGGACAAGAACTGGCCATCGACGTGAGCGGCATGACCAAACGGTTTGGGTCACGGACCGTGGTCGATAACATCGGGTTGCAAATACATCGCGGCGAAATTTACGGCTTTCTCGGGCCGAACGGCAGCGGCAAGACCACGTTTATCCGCATGCTGTGCGGGCTGTTGCGCCCGGATGGAGGCAGCGGTACGTGTCTTGGCTACGACGTCATTACCGAAAGCGAAGCCATCAAAGCCGCGGTGGGCTATATGACCCAGCGATTCAGTTTCTATGAAGACCTGAGCATAGCCGAGAATCTCGATTTCGTCGCGCGGATGTTCGGAATCAATCGTCGCCGCGAGGCCGTCGAGGAAAGCCTCGAACGGTTGGGCCTCGCCGGTCGACGAGCGCAATTGGCCGGTCAGTTGTCGGGGGGGTGGAAGCAGCGGCTCGCCTTAGCCGCCTGTCTGATCCATCGACCGAAGTTATTGCTACTGGATGAACCGACGGCCGGTGTCGATCCGAAGGCGCGCAGAGAATTTTGGGAACACATTCACCGATTGGCGGCCGAAGGCCTCACGTTCTTGATCACCACCCACTATATGGACGAAGCCGAGCGCTGCCATCGCCTTGCCTATATCGCCTATGGAAAGTTGCTCACC
>NZ_JBLYIG010000100.1:0-3337 GCF_049222245.1 Nitrospira sp. BLG_2
AACACCATGCCGCTTGATGCCGAGTTAGGAAAGAAAATGCTGCAGCTGATCACGTCGCGCTACGATGATCGACACTGGCGGAAGCCAATCGAGAAAACCCTTAGCCTGCCTCAGTCCGGCGTCGCCGATCCGATCCAACAGGAGATCTTAATGTACCTCAAGCACAGCTTGAAGGAGTACAAGTCCCGCCGAGCAGATCTCGACTCCTGGATCATCGGCGGCTATGCCACAAAAGAAGTCATCAACCGGGCGAAATTCCAACCGCAGCTCGTCGGATCATCTATCACGAAAGACGACGTGGCCGTTCTGGGGACCGACCCAGGGGACGATGTGACGCAAGCCTGGTGGGAAGAGATGCTGGTGCAGTGGTTCGACGTGCCGGAAGAAGAGAAACCTGCTGAAGAAGAAAGTGGCGAAGCCTCGGATCCAGATTCTTCCCCGACTATCAAATCGAAAGCTTAGCAGAACGTGCGAGTGCGGATGCTATCCGTTAGCCGCTTAAATCCCAAGGTTCTCGTTGAGTCAGTTTGAGCAAGTCTCGCGCACCATGCACGATGCGGAGAATCAAGACCTCAGCGTTCTGCACGAGATACACGATCCGATATCCACGAAAAATGATCTCTCGAAGGTCGTGACGATTGAACTCGGGAACGACACGTCCGATGTGAGGAGTTTCGAGGAGCATCTCTGTGGATTCAACGATGCGATCAACGAAAGTAATTGCATGAAGGACGGAATCACGCGCGATGAAGTCTTCGATATCCTGAAGATCGGTACTGGCGGTCAGCGCCCAGCGGACTTGCGCCATCGAGCAATTCTTTCTTTCAGTTCTTGATGGGAGAGAACGCGTCCCTCAACAGCGTCTTGAAGACCTTTTTCCACCTGCTGCTTAAAAAATAGCTCCTCCATAATCCCGCTGGTAGTCACGTCATCAGGGAGCTGTTTAATAAGCTCTAATGCCTCGGCTTTAGCCTTTGCCATGGGTGCCTCCTTCCCGTAGACTCTTTTTCGGTAAGGCTATGCCCGGAAGTCAGAAAAAGCAAGCTGGCTGTGGGCTCAATCAACTGACATGCGTTATGGAACATCAAAAACCCGAGTCACCGCTATTGCAAAAGGCAATACGCAAAGTGTCTCGACCGATGTGTTGATTGGGGTTCTGGCCACAACAGGCTATCGGACGGAACTGTACCTGAAGAAGGTTGCTGCTGCGGCGTAGTTCGCATAATCTTATTCTGTCGTAGTGCTCCGCCTGGAGTTGTCAGGTATTTTCAAACAGTCTGTTTCAATTCTGATAGCTGTTCCGAGGTGATATGGTCCATCCGTGCACCAATTCGTTGTTGATACTCGTCTTTCCTCTGGGTTCTTTGCTCTCTCCGCTTGTAGGTCATTCCCTCCAGTTTGAACTCGCCGGACTGCGATCCTATCGAATCAGAACGTATCGGATTATTTACCGCATTCATGATGATGAGTCTTGTCTGGATATCGTTTTTATCGGTCCTCGTCGCAATGTGTACGAAGAACTAAGGACGTTGCTGCTTGCGAGGGAGAAGAACTGAATAACCCATTCGTCATGGTTTGAAGCATCAGGCTATCCGAACAAATCCATCTGCGCCGGCTGAGGCGATTCAATGTTCAAGGTTGGTGTGCTGGGGGCCGAGGTTGCTTACCAGAATTTATTCAAGCCATTATAAATGGCTACTAGTAAAGCTCTAAGGAGGTAGCATGCCGCAGGTGGATGAGGTCGTTTCTGTCAGCAAGGCTAAGAATAGTTGTCCGACCTCATCCGGCGGATGAAGCACAAGTAAGAGATTATCGCGATTACTCGCGATGGCGTTCCTTCCGCTGTGCTCTTGAGTATGGATCATTTTGAGGGACTCATGGAAACGATCGAAATTCTGAGCGATCAAAAGTCGATGCGCTCGTTACGCTGGTCCTTGAAAACAGGCAGAGAAAGCCAAATTGGTTAGCCATAGCGCGGTGTTTGGCTGAGCGAATGAAACGGAAAGGCTAGCCGAATAAATCCATCTGAGCAGGCTGGGGGGATTCCATATTCAAGACTGGTATGGCCAAAAGAGATCGAGAAATCCCTATAGGGAAAACATTTCCTGTAAGACGGCGAGGACTGCTGTCAGAGTGGTCGGAGCGATTCGTCCGACTCTTCTGACAAGGCGCTCGCTGTCGACGGCGCGTAGTTGGTCTATGGCGACAAACCCAGTACGATCACGAAAGCGGCAGCGAACACGCCAGGGATAGGCCTGTCCCCCTGTGGTCATCGGTGCAATGATTAAAGTCCCCAGATGCTGATTCAGTTCCTCAGGTGAAATAATGAGGCAGGGCCGTGTTTTTCGGATCTCACTCCCTCGAGTGGGATCGAGTTCAATCAGATATACATCGCCGCGGGTTGGACCTGCGGATGTTACCGCCATTTCCACTCTTCCTTATCGAACCGAGTCGGCATTGGCTGGTCGATGAGGTGATCTTCGCCCTGTTCCCGCATGCGCCGGGCTGCGTCGGCCCAACCGGCTCGTGGCCGTGACGGCTTTGAGATGAGTATTCGACCTGGTTCAGCCTGGAGTTCTACTTCATCCTCGAGCTGAGCTTCCTGGATGAGTGTTTTTGGGAGACGGATGCCTCTGGAATTGCCGATTCTGACGATATGTGCTTTCATGTGATTCTCCTGATGGACCTACATTGTAAGCACACCTGCAGTCATAAGCAAATGAAGAGTTTCAATTGCCAATGGGGAGATGAGTCTATTAGACAATGGTGAGATTAGAAATAATGACACTTACCCGAACAAATCCATCTGTGCCGGCTGGGGAGATTCGATGTTCAAGACTGGTGCGGTTGGGGTAGGAGCTGCAGTGGGTGGCTCTGCCGGTTTGGAGTGGCGGTCTAAGAATTCTTTTAGCTTTTTGAAATCTTCTTTCAGTGTTGCGAGGAGATTGCCTTGATGGAGGGCAGCTGCTGGGTGAAGCAATGGGAAGATGACGAAGTCTTTCATGTAAAAAGCTTGGGCTTTGACTTTCGTGATGCCGACTTTGCGTTCCAGCAATGTCTGAGTTGCCCAGTTGCCCAGGGTACAGACCAATTTTGGCCTGATCAGCTGAATCTGTTGCATCAGGAACGGCTTGCAGGTTTCCACTTCGTCTTGTTCTGGATCGCGATTGTTCGGCGGCCGGCACTTGATGACGTTCGCAATATAGATCTGATCGCGCGAAAGGCCTGCCGAGGTCAGGAGATCGTTCAAAAGCTTTCCAGCCGCACCCACAAACGGCTCCCCCTTCTGATCTTCATTGAATCCTGGCGCTTCTCCCACAAACATGATACTTGCGTG
>NZ_JBLYIG010000101.1:0-14307 GCF_049222245.1 Nitrospira sp. BLG_2
GCGCAAGCCCAGGCTTCTACGCTTCGGCAGGCTTCAGCCAGGTTTACATGAGCCTGTACATTCGACGGATCCTTTTGTATTCCGGCTTCCAGCGATGCACGTGCCTCTGCATACAGCTTTTGCTTCAGCAGGTTCTCTCCCTTGGAAAAATCCTGCTCGCCGGAGCCGGCCGCATGAGCCACCACGCCCATAGCCAAGAAGACGCACAACAAGATCATTCTCACCGACACATATCTCATAAGGAAGACCCCTCCCCGTTCTAAGCTCGCCCTGCCGATCAGCTCGTCTGCCGGCGAAGGAATCACATCTGGGTCGGCTTGGCGGCCTACTATCAAGCACTACAAGTTTAGTGCCTGGCTATTCATGGCGGTGGGAAGCGTGGATGTGACCGTGACAGCGCGCCGTTGAGGCACAGGTTTCATTTTCCCCTTTCCTTTGACGGCGGCAAAACGCGACGTTCAGGCACCGAGAGTCTTTCACACCATTGATTGTGAATATGAGATACTCATTCCGAAAGGGAGCGACCCTGTATGGAAATTCGTGCTCAATTTCCAGGCGAACAATCGCCGGTCGGTGAGTTTACACGCCAACCGGACGCGTTCAGGAAATGGGTCACCGCCGACGGCAGCTCCGGCTATCCCGCCGCCGCCGGCCGGTACCATCTTTACGTGTCATGGGCCTGTCCTTGGGCCCATCGCACGATCATCGTGCGCAAGTTGAAGAAGCTTGAAGATGTGGTCGGCATGACCGTCGTGGATCCTATTCGTGACGAGCGAGGATGGGCATTTCGCGAAGGCTCAGAGCATTCTCTCGATCGGATCAACGGCTTTCAGTTTCTGCGTGAAGCCTATGAGGCAACCGACCCACGCTACATCGGGCGCATGACGGTTCCGGTACTTTGGGATTGCGCGACTAAACGAATCGTGACGAACTCCGATGACGATCTGATGAGGATCTTCAACGGCGAATTCAATCGATTCACCCAAAGCCCGATCGATTTGTACCCGGATGGCCTGCGGCAAGAGATCGACGAGCTCAACACCTTCATTTACGAAAACGTGAACGACGGGGTCTATCGAGCAGGGTTCGCGACGTCCCAACATGCGTATGAACGAGCGGCGCGGCGATTGTTTGCCGCGTTGGATCAGCTCGATGCGCGTCTCGCAACCCGCCGTTACTTATTCGGACCCGAATCCGTGGAAACCGATTGGCGCCTCTTTGTCACATTGGTTCGGTTCGATGCGGTCTACCACGGACATTTTAAGTGCAACGTCCGACGAATCATCGATTATCCGAATCTCTTCGGGTATCTCAAAGATCTTTATCAAACCGACGGCATTGCCGAAACGGTGAATTTTGACCACATCAAGCGGCACTACTACGTCACACACGACGGCATCAATCCTACCCGTATCGTCCCGCTCGGCCCCGATCAGGATTTGTCCACACCCCCTGGACGCGGCCATTTGGCCTGACGGCGGAATCTTCTTCAAAGCAGTGTCGGTGATCGATCTTTCCCTATGATTGTCCAAGCTAATGGACAGCTTTGAGGTTATTGTCCCCACTATGCTGACCTCTAGAGCAAAGCCGTCATCGAAACATCATATCCCGTCTAGTTGTTCTGAACAGTCTTCTTCGGACGAGTCAAGCACGGGAGTTGCTCCTATCTGACGACAAGAATCGCGTATGGTCCTTAATGAAAGGAGCTGTTATGGATATGATGTGGTTGTTCGCATTAGTGATGGGCGCGCTTCTCCTCGGCGGGATAGTCGTTTACAAGAAGAGCGTATAACACTGTCTAAGGATCGAGGCGTCCCTCTAAGGGTTGAGGCATGCAGATGAGCGGCATCATAACCCGTATCCCATTTACTCAATGGTTGTGATGCTGCCGATTCGCTGAGCCTCATCTTCCGACTGATTTCTTCCTCGCCCCCGTTGTGGGGCGAGGAACGACTCTGCTGCAGATACGGCACTACACATAGCTCATCTTACAACAAGGACCCGACAGGCGCTCCGCTGAGCCAGTCCAGTTGAGATGCGACCCATGAGAAACGCGCGCGACAGCTCGGTGTTCCTTTATTGACGATCAGGATGACGGAGCGCCGTCCACTGCGACAATACCCGTCTACGGTTTGTGAAAGCTCAGATGGCGATATCACGTCGATGTCGCGATAGGAAGCCGCGGTCCGTCGGTTCCTGTAGAAGAGAACAAGCAAGAAATAAATGATTGGCGGGTGACTCGGCTTTTGGTACAGTGCGGGCCGCGTGATCGATGCTCATTCGATCAATCTCAAAAGGGTATCCTAAGAATGTGTACAAAAGCTGTGTGTAGGCCGGTCTATTTCAGGAAAAGAGAATGTGGACTCGTCCTTGCCCTCTCGTGGATTGTACTCTCCGGCTGTGCTTTTTCAAAAGGCACGGCAAGCTCACTGAGTCCCGGCGTCGTGCCGAACGCTCCGCCAGTTCTTCTTACTGCGGACGCCTCCGGCAAGATTACCCCCTCGGCTGTACCGGCCCACGAAGACTTTTCCGAAGAACCGCTCGATCCGTTTGCCCAGCCCGGCGAAGAAGGAATTGAGGAGTATGACCCTTGGGAGCCGCTTAATGCCAAGGTGTTTGAATTCAACCGGCAGTTCGACCGCTGGCTGCTGAGGCCGGTGGCCAAGGGCTATAACTTCGTCGTCCCGAACATGGTTCAAGTCGGCATCAGCAATTTCTTCTACAACACTCGTGTGACACCGCGCTTCATGAACAATATTTTCCAGGGGAAGCTCAAAGGAGCGGGAATAGAAGCCGGGCGATTTGTCATTAACACAACGGTCGGGATCGCCGGATTCTTCGACGTGGCTCAGCGGTTCAATCTCACAACGCCGGAAGAAGACACCGGCCAGACACTTGGATTCTATGGAATCAAACCAGGGCCCTATGTCGTGTTGCCTTTTCTGCAACCCTATACGGTTCGAGACCTTGTCGGCTACGTCGGAGACATCGCCTTGAATCCGATCTACTGGCTGGTTCTACCGATCATTGAAATTGGGGCAATTCCTTCGGTGATCCCTCATTATAATCGGCTGACGACTTCATTGATTCTGATCACTGCGCGCGGCACCGAGATAGTGAACGAACGTTCGCTGAACCTTGAAAAGTTTCAGGGTGTGGAAGAATCCACCGTGGATCTCTATGCGGCGGTTCGTAATGCTTACCTCCAAAAGCGAGCCAAAGCAATTCAAGAATAGCCCATCGAATCCGTGGTCATGTGATCGCCTACGCAACCCGGTGATGTCACCGCATCTCCTGCCTGCGTAATGGCCCTGCCTACGCTACGAAGTACGGAGAGTCCCATCAGATCGGGTAACCCGCTCAGGAAAAGACACACAAATAGTGTTAGCTCAGCATGCGTGAAGATTTTTCTTTAGTGGATCACCAGCTGCCGAGCCACCGGCAAGATGAGATAGATGGATGATAGAGCGAAGATTAGCTCTTTTTGTACACGATGATGCCGCCGATGAAGATTACGAGCATCACAACGGCAAACATCAAAAAGGTACTATCCATGGTTACTCCTTTCGTTCGGACCCGTCACGCAACGAAGTGGAACACCACAGCACACCTCCCAAGGATGAGACCGAATAGACAACATTCCCTGGACAAAGGTGAAGAATGACACCACAGGGTTGATGTCAGACAACAACTCGGCCCTTGACCCCTTTGGGAACCTACGACTCCGCTAAATTTATTCCTGACAAAATATTCCTGTCAAGTTGCTCGATGCAGACTCAGGAATGATGGTGCGTTGCTGCGGTAGAACGGCCGACCCACCGCATCTCTCGCATGAATGAGGGCACCAAGTAAGTTACCAGGCGTTACTATGGGCGTGATCGTCGCTAGGTGAGAATTGAGAAGTCTCACCTGGTGGTGGATAAATCCTGACCGCGTATGTCCTATTTGGGTCTAGGGTCACAGAGACCTTTCCTGTCTTGTTCAAATAGTCAATGGCGAGGTACACTTGGTTCCACGTCAGATCCGGGCAAAGTCCCACCACTTCTTCCATTGAGCAAGTAGCACCAAACTGCTCTAACGCATCATGGACACGGTCTATGATCGCTGAAACTTGCACGAGTTCTCCAAACAGGATCCCACAGGATTCAATGGATGTTTAGTTAGAATGACGCTTCATTAATGGTAAGGAAGTAGGATGGATCTTGTGAACTAGGGAACACCCTAGAATGATGAAGGGAGATTACTAGAGTTACTCGGACCGTATTGGCGGGTACGCGCCTACGATGACACGCTCACAAGGCCTTCGGCGATCGCATATTTGATCAACTCAGCGGTCGAGTGGAGATCGAGTTCACCCATAATGCGAAACTTGTGAAATTCTACCGTCTTTACGGAAATATTCAGTATCGAGGCGATAGCCTTGGTACCTTTTCCCTCGGCTACGAGCTGTAGCACCTCTCGTTGCCGCTGTGTGAGATGGGTCACTAAAGGCTTGCTGGGCTGATCCTCCGGGGATTGGAGCGTCGCCGCCAATACATCTTTCGTGATAAGCGGGGTCATATAGTGTTGGCCCCGCATCACCGCCTGAATAGCTTGCTTGAGCTCCACTGCGGCGGACCGTTTTATCAAATAGCCGGAGGCCCCTGCCTTAAAGGCTTCGGTTGCATAGGTAGGGGTGGCATGCATCGTCAGAAAGATAAGCTTGCTCTCCGGCACCAGCTTACTTATCTGACGCGCTGCATCCAACCCGTTGAGCAACGGCATCGAAATATCAAGCAACACAATGTCGGGGCGTAGCTGCTGGGCCGCCTCGACCAATGATCGTCCGTCTTCCACCATGCCGACCACTTCGCCCTCGGTTTCCACCAACTTCCGAAGTCCGGCCAAGACAATGGCATGATCGTCTGCCATCAGGATTCGGGGACGTTTCATGCGACCTCCACCTCGCAAGGCACCCAAGCACAGACCTTTGTGCCGTGGGATGGCCGAGATTGGATTCGAAAGAATCCCTGCAGCTGCCGCAGTCGTTCCTCCATACTGCTCAAGCCCAGTCCCTGTTGATGAGCACGCAGGTCCTGTGGGTCGAACCCCTTCCCATTGTCAATGACGGACAGACCGAGGCCCTTTGACGACCCGCGCAATTGGACCGTCACGGTCGTCGCCTGCGCATGTTTCACCACATTCTGGACGCTTTCCTGCATGACCCGAAAGAGACAGGTCGCTTGATCGAGAGGGACCGCATTCGGAACATCAAGAATTTTCAGATGGACGGGCAAGCCCGTGCGCCGGGAAACCTGATGGATATGGTCTTCAACTGCCGGACACAATCCGGCATGTTCCAGCAGCGAGGGATGAAGCCGGTACGCGAGCGTGTGCACATCGTCGGAAAGGTGCTCCAATTGCTCACGGAGTGGTCTCAGCGCTTGAGCCAGTTCAGCCGGTACAACGGACGGGCGTCGCTCCAAGGATGCCACTTCCAGGACCAAGGCAGCCAATCGTTGGCTCACATCGTCATGCAGATCTCGGGCAATACGCTGCCGTTCATGCTCTTGCGCCGTCAGCAATTTGGACGTGAGCTCTTCCAGTTGCACTTGCTGCTGATGCAATTCCAGCTGGTTGCGATGGAGCGCCTCTTCCGTCTGCTTGCGTTCAGTGATGTCGACAGCGACACTGCCCAACAGCACGGGCGCTCCCTTGTGATCGACAATGGGAAACTTGCTCACCAGCGCGTGTCGAACCTCCCCGTTTTGGATGAATTGCTCGACTGTGTGCAGAGGAATCCTTGTCTCCCGAACTTTCCTGTCGTTAAACTCATACTGTGCGGCGATCTCCTCAGGCCATAACTCACCAGCCGTCTTTTCTTTCCAATCCAATCCATTGAGCACGGACTCTTCAAAGAGCCGGTTGACGTATAGGTGTCGTCCCCCGGCGTCTTTGATCCACGCAAAACCGTGCAAATTGTCCATAAAGGATGCAAACTGGCGCTCGCTCATTCTCAGAGCATCTTCGGCATGTTTGCGTTTCGTGATGTCGATCATCGCCCCCAAAGTTCGAATGGGGCGACGCTCGGGTCCCTCGTTGTCGAATAACGTCCATGATCGAAAATTCACCCACCTGACACTGCCGTCACGGCGCAACACACGGTGTTCTACCGAGAAGAGGTCGTCACTGGCGGGATCTTGGGCTTGCTTGATGGCCAGAAGGACCGTATCGCGGTCTTCCGGATGGAGTAGCAGCATATACTTTTCCATCGAAGCCGGATCATTGGGTCCAACTCCGTAGATTTCTCGCATGGCCGGAGACCAGTACACTTTCCCCGTCCGGTGGTCATGATCCAAAATGCCGAAGTGGGCCAACCGAATGACCTGATCGGACCGTTCCTCCCTTTCATGCAGTTCGTTTTTGGCCTCCACACGGGCCGTCACATCTTCCGTGGCGATCACTATTCCGCATACTTCATCGCCGCAGAACCACGGACGCACATCCCAGGTCATCCACTGCGTTGTGCCGTCACATCGAACGAATTGGTCTTCGTCTGCGCTCAGCACTTCGCCGGCCAGACCGCGACGATGGACTTCCTTCCATCGTGGTGAAATCTCGGGGCACACATCGTAGTGCGATCGACCGAGAATATCCCCGGGAAGCCGGTATTCTTCCATCCAGCGGCGGCTCGCCGCCAGATAGCGCATGTCGCGGTCAAACATCGCAATCGCTGCCGGGGCATGCTCGATGAACAAACGAAAGCGATCTTCGCTGTTCCGCATCGCGGCATTGGTTTGCTCGAGATCCGCCGTTCTCTTCCGAATGCGCTCCTCCAATTCGTCATGAGTCCGGCGCAGGGTCTCCTCAGCACTCTTCCGCTCGGTCATGTCGTTGCCGATCGTCAGAAGGCACCGCTTCCCCCTGAGCGTGATCAGGTCCGTGGAGATGAGGAATTGCCGCAATTCACCGCTCTTCATCCGCATCGAGACTTCCAGATTTTGGACGGACCCTTCTGATTTCAACCGATCGATGAGCCTGGCCCGATCATGAGGGCCGGGCCAGATTCTTAACATCAATGTCGTCTTTCCGATAACCTCATCACGGCAAAAGCCGAATGTTGCCAGGCAGGCGTCATTGATTTCCAGACAGATCCCGGTTTCAAGCTCCGTGATACCGATCGGGTGAGAACTTAGGTGAAAGGCTTCGGCGAAGAAATCGTCCTGTAGTTCGGACGCAGTCTCCCTTCCTGCCTTGGTAAGGCGAGTCTGTGAAAGCAGCCGCGCCCCGGCCCCACGCTTCTTCTTGTCGGCGTTGGGTAGCATTTCCAGAGGAAACTATTCTAGGCCTCTTACACAATCGTCGCAACACTGAATTTATTAGGATAGCTATTTAGGTTTACAAATAACTTATGCCCCTCCTGACAATCGGGCGATTCTCGAGCGGATTATGCGTTAGAGAAGAGCCTCAGCGTCACAAGGGGAGCATGCCAGTCCGATCTATTCATTTACGCTGAATGCGCATTATTGCGACAGTCTCTCCTTCGCTCCCTGTAGCAAAGTTCCCCAATCATATGTGCCCTCATTGCCAGACTCTCGATAACCCCTGAGATATCGCGTACGTACCGAATCACCAGGGACAATTTATCCTGGCGTCGGCCTTGCTGAACATTCGATCATGGATTCAAGCCGTCCATATGGAAATGACGGACCATCAACCGCGTATATGCCCTATGACTGGAAAGGAGGAGTTTCATGTCTGTTGCTAAAATTATTGAGATCAGCGCCGAATCACCCACAAGCTTCGAAGATGCCGTTGTCCAAGGAATCGCCAAAGCATCTAAGACCGTCCACGGCATCAAGTCGGCTTGGCTAAAGGAACAGCATGTTGTGATCGAGAATGGCAAGGTGACTTTGTATCGTGTAGATTTGAAGGTGACGTTCGTATTGGATTGACCGGTTACGAGCACCTACACTTCATGCTTCAGTGGCCCGTAAGGAGTCGGCAAGTTGCAGGGTGTTCAGTGTGGCCTGCGGCCGTTGTGTGCGTTTTTGTGTGGTGCTTTGCCGGCACCGCTTTCCCGCAAGCTACAGAAACCCCGACGGAAGCGGTGCGCGAAACGGTCACCCAAGTTCTCCGTATTCTTGAAGACCCTTCCCTGAAACATCCGGCCAAGCACGCGCAGCGCCGTCGCATGCTCGAAGGGATCGCCGCCGGTAGATTTGACTATGCGGAAATGTCGAAGCGAGTGTTGGCGAGCTATTGGAGGCCGCTGACGGAAGCTCAACGAAAGGAGTTCGTCGAGGTCTACAAAAGTTTTCTCTCCGATAAGTATGCCGGAAGAATTGAAGACTATACCGGGCAAAAACAAGACGTAGGTTACGTGTCGGAGCGGATCGAAGGATCGTATGCGGAAGTCAGGACCGAGTTGCGGTCGGACAAAACGACCCTTCCGATGGATTACCGCCTCTTGTTGAAGGATGGTCGGTGGTCCGCCTATGACATCATCATAGACGGCGTAAGTTTGGTGAGTAACTATCGGAGCCAGTTTCAGAAGATTATTCGCGAAAGCTCTTATGATGAGCTCATAAAGAAATTGCGCGAACACAGCCTCACACCGGAAACAAAGAGCAAGCCATGATGCAGGCTTCGAGTTCCAACACCTCGATTAAGATCAGCCGACGTCCCCTCCCGGACCCCATACCCAGCCGTCGCGTTCACATAGGCGAACACCGCATCCCGTGCTGCTCATTCCTCGTCCCCTAGACTATCGCCCGATCCTGTTGCGCTGGCTATGCTGTCGATCAATGGCACTCACAACCACCGCTAGACTTCTATCGATCGCCGCCAGGGTTGACAATCATCGGAACATTGAGCTTTTCAGGCACGATGATCGTCTTGGCGTTGGGACTTTCATATAACTTGAACCGCAAGTAGTCCGGCGTCAGAGTTTTGGTGATGATTTCCTGTGCTTGCGATTGACCTATGGCCCGGATCTTCAAGCTGTCGGCTTCGCCTTCCGCGCGAATTTTCAATGAATCTCCCTCGCCTTTGGCCTGAATCCTGGCAATGTCGGCGTTGCGCTGCGCAATCACGACCTCGAAGTCCTTTTGCTCTTTTTCCTGCTCCTTTGCCTGTTTCTGCTCGATGGCTCGCAACACCATTTGCGAAAACTCCATTTCCGTAAGCGCTACGTTGTAGACGTCCAAATGGCGTCCTTTCAACGCCTCGACAACGACGGCCTCGATCTTATTGCCGATTTCGCTGCTGCGCTCGGGCAGCGTGACCATAGCATAGTTGGCAACCACTGCCCGCACCGCCGACAACAGTTGGGGTTGCACCAATTGCCGGTACCACTCCGGCCCCACTTCCTGGGCCAGAAAATAGATCTCCTCCGTGATGGGGCGCATGGTAATCGCGGCATACACGGTCACCGGAAGATCGTCCGCGGTCAGCACATCCACTTTTTCCTTGAAGGTCTTCCATTTCGTGTCGTATACCAAGACATCATTCCAGGGCGCTCGCCAGTAGAATCCTTCCTTGAGCGGTTCCTTCCCCAGTCCGGTGGTGAGAGGGTACCATCGCAACCCTCGACTTCCCGGATTCACGGTATTACTGCAGCCCTGCAAGACCATCAGGAGCGGGATAAAGACAAGCAAGAGACACGCTGTCACAGCCTGGTACATAATTCCTCCTCTTCGCGGTGTCATGTAGGTCGGTGAATCGGCATGATTAGCGGCCCCTCCTCGGGCGTGGCCGCGTGCTCCCCGCGGATGCATGCGCCTCGGCGAGCCGGTCGAACTCTTTGGCGGTCTGCTCATAATAGTCCGCCAACAACCGGGCCCCGCTCACCAGATCGGCCTCGAGCCCAAAGAGGGCTTCATACCGCGCCGCCGCGGTCGTTTGCGCCTGGGCCTTCTCGCGCATCGCCCCGGCTTGATTCCGATAGAGGTCGGCGATGGCGGCTTGGTCTTGGTCGGAATCGTAGGAACTCATGTCGGGGGGTTCGGTGGAAGCGCACCCGCCGAGCCCCAAGAGATACAGCAATAGGATGCCACTCCCGGAGACAGCGGCATACTGACGGCGCTTAGGATTTTTCTTGTGCCTACAACCCTGATGGACGGGTCGAACCATCATTGCCTCTTGCCGCTCCCGCGCCGAGTATATTTTAGCGACTGAGTGAGGAACTGCGTCCAGATGATTGTACTACACGCAATACTTCAATGGTGCGGCATACGTGGCGAGTGTTCGTTAACCGAACTGATCGTTCCCTTCGTCGGCTACTTCGCGGCAAACTTTGTTGCGCGCTGCAGTTGCCAAGCCAGGCTTGTCCGATTGAAAGCTCCGAACACCGAGATCGGCAACCCGGCTTCGAGCAATGCGCGCGCGGTGTACTGATGGCAGGTGTGAAAGAGATGGTAGAAACGTTTCGCGGGATAGAACGTTGATTGTCCAAAAACGACCACTGGTTCCTCCATCAACATGGTTGAATACAGGTGTAGGCGCAATCGCCGATAGCCCTCCTCGCTCACGCGAAACATAAACAGCTCGGCAGGCGGTTGCGGGGTGCGCTCCTTCCACACGCGATCATAGTACCCGATTTCGACGACACCCTCGGTCGGCCAGAAGAAAGCCCGCACGCCTCCGGACAAACCAGTCTTTCCTTCCACATACCAAGCACGCTCGGCATAACCCCACTCTTCATATAAGTGGTGAGAGCTGAGTGCTGAGTCCTCAGTTTCGTATTCACGAGGAAAAGCGATCATCGCATGCCATGTATCGAGCGAGACAATGACGTCCCGAGCAGGAGAGTCTGGTGCAGGCGGCCACAAGCCTTCGACCGGTGAGGCGCAGGCAGTGAGCAGTACGATTGTCGAGAAGGCGATCGGAACCGCTATGCCGTGGCTGGTCGGTTGCACGAGAGTGACAATCACATGCCTCTGACTCCGATCAACGACGCGTTAAAGTCGCTGCCCGAAGATTTCAATGCCATGTGCTGAAGACGGACGGACGACCGGGTCGGCCTTCATACTATATGGCTGAGGCGTATGGGGCGGCTGGCGAGGAGGACAACCGGTCGTTACGAACAAAACAATGATGATCAACCCTAGCAGCAGATGACGATTCATCTCCGCCTCCATAAATAGCGTTTATCATCCTAGTAGATGATGGGCGACCGTTCTCATTGACGGTTAATATAAGTTTCCAAGTACGACGCACCGTCTTTTTTATTCCGCTCCGGTAACGTGGCCACAACAGCGCGATCGCGGAACTCATCCACATACTTCATGATTGTGATCATCCGCCGAGAAATTACCGAGCACCTGTGTCACTTTTCTTGTGTCATCCCGATTCATCGACGCCCCTAGATCCAGCCAATGGATAATATTGTAATAGCGATGCTTGTCGCTGCTGGCATATTCGCGAAGAATCGACTTAATCCTCCTTACAGGGAGCGCCCGAACAGCCTGGACAACGGCTGCTTTACGAACTTCTTTTGATTCGTGGTTACACAGGGCGAGTAATGCATCTCCTGATATTTTTGCAATCGGGATTCCGGGCATAGTTTGATACTTTCATTAATACATCCGCTGGCATCTCAAGAGAAAGAAAATCTGAGACTGAATGCTTCTTGCCGATTAAAGTTATGGCCTTCGCTACTTCAAGTTGATATTCCTCATCAACCGACATTGTAAGCAGTGTCTCACCGAGAACTGGCCCCTTGGCGTTTACAAGGATAGGTATATCAGATCACTCTCCGTGTCTTCCGAGATACCTAGCGTCGAGCTTCGAGGCCGTTACATAGCCGTCTCGGAGGTTCGCCCGTATCCTGTGCAAATCCTCAGGCTTTTGCGCTTACACACTAGATTCAATCCTTGCCTCGTGAGATTTTTACGCAGAATTTCTTCCACGCTTCTCGTCTTCCTAATGACATCCTGAAGGGAAGAGCTTTCACCAAATGCAACCTCCATCCGTCGAATTCGCTCCTCCAAGTACGAACTAAACTTGTCATCCACGTTACGCCGAAGTTCATCGGCATGATTTCTGAAGTACTCTCCACGAGTGCGAAGTACACATCATCATACACGAAGCCTGCTCTAACTCTCTTCTCCAACTCCGTCTCAGAGAGACCTTTCAACACATTTAACTGGTACTGGTGGAAGAATCCTCTCCCGCCTTGTCTGGATTGGCTGCGCTGCCTAAACCCAGAAGACCAAATCTAGGTTGCTTATGTGGCGTGATGAGGATCTTCTTGATCTCCTCTTCCCCAAGCCGCTTCCCAAGTTCCAAAAGCGCCGCGACAGCCTGATTGCGCACTAAAGCACCACGATCCTCGGTTAGCCGCTCAACCATACCGATATTCAATGCACCCCGACCATGCAACAACTTCATTGCACGCAGTCGAACCTCTGAGTTGCGATGTTCAAGACTAAGAAGCAGTGCGGGAGTTTCCAGGCCTTCGAACCCTGATAGTACGGACCTCAACAACTCGGCGTTGAGCGTCTCGAACTGTGACTCCAGGACAACCTGTTGGGCCACCTTGGCTTGACCAGTTCGGAGCAGAATTTCACCCATGCACTCAAGTGCACAACGAGATGTCCCGTGATCGCTCCGATCATATTCTTTCCTGGCAGCCTCCAGATCTTCCGCAGTATCGTACTTGGCGAGATATCCTAGAGCTGCCGTCCGTACTCTGACCGAGGAGTCATCAGAGAACCAGACGTCGATGACCCTGTCTCGTTTTATGTCAGGAGGGAGTTCAAGAGCCAGTGCGGTCAACACAGAAATCGCGCCAACCTTTTCGTTGTCATTGATTCCCAGAAATGAAGAGAGGGCAGCTAAACGGCGGATGCGCAAGAGCCGAATACCAGCACCACAAGGGTATGTTCTCGTCGGCAAGATGCTGAAAACCTAAACGAGCTAGACAACGTATTTCTCTCTCTCTCTCTCTCTCTCTCTCAGCTCCATCCCTTCGTTGTGTGCCGCGAAGAGGATGTTGATGCCATACACACCCAGATCCATCTCCTCGTTGCCCGGTTTATATAATGAATTGGCTAGCAACCTGAACCGTGCGATATCACTAGCATGCAGCGCATCCAGGGAATTCTGCTTCTTGAGTGTTTCGACAAATGTCTCAAGAAACCGGAAACTCTTAGTAGAGAGGGAAGACGACTTGCTCCCTTTGTTGTCTTCTCTTGTATCTCTAGAAGTAGATCAATCCCGTTTCACCCGTATTGTATCGGGTTCTGATGATTCGTCCTCTGCCTTGACGCGAATCACATACGCAGTGATGCATTTTCGCGCGAGCCTTTCCATATCTCGATCTCGCGATGTCGAGAAGTTCTGAATAGAATCTTTTTGTCTGCGGTGATCGCATCCCGAAACTTTAGAACTTTCTTCAGGTCATCACCCGGATCCACCATATACTCGGCTGGAATCTGCTTGGCAAAAAGCGAGATCTCAGGACTTCCACTCTTCACTCGCCTTGCCATCGACCGTTCGAATTCCTCTTGGAAACCAGAAGAGTAGTCTCCTCCGTGGTCTGGCGGCGTACCCCACTTCTTCCAGATTAGTCCAAGAAATAGATCGCACCGATCGACATCTTGGTTTATGAGATGCTGTGGCCGGCCGAACCTTGAGACGGTTTCTTCACAGCCAATCAGCTCAACTTGATAGCCTAGATCGTTTGCCCAAGATTCGTTGAATTCGACAACCACCTCGCGAATGGCTTTTCGTTCTTCCTGAAGATCGCCAGCTGAGGTCAGGAATACGCGGATAATCTTTCGGGTACTAGGCATATCTAGTTACCGACTTGAGACTTGCAGGAAAGCCCCTGAGCGATTGGCATGAATGAACCTCCTCACCATTCTGCGCAAAGGAATTGTCCATGATTTTGATAAGTGCTTCGCCAATTCGGTCCTGTTCGTCGCAGGAACGATTCGCTAACGCCATATCTGACTCGCCACAATGTTTATGCGTGTTCCGTGCGGCAGCCGATTTGCCTGTTCTGTCCGCTAATGGGCCACTAAAAGTTTCCGAGCATAATGCCATAACTGCTGGCGTTCCATTTGATACGGCCATGAGACTTATAATAAGGTTTTATGCAGATCGATAAAAATGAGGCCAGTCTCTTAAATCTCCAGGTTGACCGCAGGATTTGGGTGTCATAGGGATTCTCAGCCGAGCACACCTTCACTTGCACTTGCGAAGTGGCAACTTGCACACCCCAGCACTCGACCGGGTAACCGACCTCTTTAACTGAAGATGATCGAGCTCGCAGAGGTCTAGGATTCCCGTCATGAGATTCTCAGTTTCCTTTTGCTCCGC
>NZ_JBLYIG010000102.1:0-4874 GCF_049222245.1 Nitrospira sp. BLG_2
CTTCAAGGGTGCAATGATCCACGCCGACGAACACGGTGATGGGCCCGTCCTGCACTGTCACCGTGCTGGTCGCATCGGTGCCCCACATCTGATTCTGGCACTCGTTGGTAATCGTGCCATCGTGAACCCGCGGCCCCACGACACGCGGCACCCGGCTGGGAGCCAAGACGTCGGCCTGCCGCATGAGCCGCCGCCCACGGGATGTCGAGGTGCGAATCCCCTGGGCTCGCAGTCGCGCCCAGACTTTGCGATGTCCTTCCCCGAGAAATGGCGACGTCGCGAGGACGTGGCGGATATGCATAATGAGTCCTTCGTCGGTGTACAAGGTCTTCGGCCCACGCTTGGCGGATGTGGCCGGAGACGTCTCGGCGCGGGTGCGCTGCAGATAGCACGTGGACCGGCTCAGGCCCCATTCCTGACAGACCCGGACCACACCATACGGACGTGGCGTGGAAGGCGACGTGGCGTGGCTCATCGCGTCGACCTCCCGGTGGCCAAAGGGACACCCCCTCGCAACCGCTGGACCGCCTCCCGCGAGAGTTCCAGTCGCATGGTCAGATCGCCGACCAAGGCCTTCAGACGGGCCACGTCGTCGTCGCGGCCATCGGCGTCCCGGCTCTTCAACCCGGCCTGGCCACTCGCCACGAACTGGTCCCGCCACTCTGACCCCTTCGCGGCGGTGATCCCTGCTTCTCGGGAGACCAGATCGAGATCGTCGCCCCGCAACACGCGCAGGACCACATCCATCTTCTTGCGCGAGGAAAACCGGCCTCGCTCTGCGTTCAATTTCGCCAGGAACACCTCCATCCTGAGGGGCAGTATGCCCCAATGGCGTGTCCAAGGAAATCGTGGGGCGGAGGAAGCTCTTCATAATGTGACGTTGGTCTCATCCGTCAAAACCTGTTGTTTTCTTGCCAGGTATGTGCCCCTCAGTTAGACTTTTTTCACACCACCATGGCACGAACACGCGCAGCGGACCATCAACGGTCCCGATCAAAAACCGCTCTCATCGAAGAAATCACGCGCGGAGTCACTAAGTTCCAGGAAGTTCTTGCGGCTGTCAATGACCTCTGTCGAGAAGGTTTTCCGTATCGTGATGCGGCACAAAGTAAAGCCGAGCTGCAATTTCGTGAATATCTACGGCAAACATTCGGCGAGCGTTCTCACGAATTCCAAACGTATCGGAGCTTCAAGATTCGCACGGCGGACAAGACCGAGATAGCACAGACCATCACTGTCATTAAAGATCTTATCCAAACTCTGGAGGACCGGAAGCTGGAACTTCAAGGACTCAAGCCGCCACCAAAAACCGAGCCACCACATGAGGTAAGCGTAAACAATACCGCACGTCTGATGCTTGTCTCGCCTGCGACACCAACCACCGTGACAGCGCAGACAACTACACCCATGACGGCTGCCGAGGCCATAATGGCAAATGGGGAACCGTCGATGTCCCTTGTCACACCCACGGCTCAAACACAACCCCTTGCACCAGCATCTCAGGTCTCGACTCCAATATTAACCCCGGTTTCGTCTCCGGCACCGACACTGCCCCCGACTCCTACAACAGCTTCGGCACTTACTCCGACGCCTATCTCTGTAACACCCGAGCTACATGCTCCCCCTATCCCAACTCCCGTCACACATCCTTCTCCTCCACCAGAATCAACTCCATTTACTCAGCCGATGCCGTCAACGACCGACGGACTGGCTGAAGTAAAACAAGCTCCACTGGCAGTAGTTCCGACATCTCCTTCAATACCGAGTCAGCATCACCCCAGTGCTCAGACGTCTGCGTTGAATACCCAGTCGATGCAGTCTGAACCGGCTCATTCTGGTGTATCTGCTCCGCAAGACCTGCCGATAGACAAGCCGTCGATCAGTCTAAGCCACACTCTGTTGATCGAATCCGCACTCGATTCCACGCTTGACCAAGACCCCCTATATCTCGTTCGAAAAGTCTGTCATCGTTTTCACGCCGTAGCCCGTCAACTCCGTCTTCGGAAAGACTATCGTGCAACGCTCGAAGTTGAAGATGACTATGATTTACAGGACCTCTTGTGCGCGTTGTTGAAGGTGGAGTTCGACGAGGTAGCGACCGATGAATGGACACCACCCTACTCAGGAGGCGCACCAAGAACGACACTGCTTGTGAATCGAGATCAGATCGCGGTGGTAGCGAAGAAGACCAGATCCGGATTGACCACAAAGGAACTTGCCGATCAGGTCGCTGCGGACAGCGCTTATTATGGAGCTCAAGGGCGATGCTCTACGTTATTTTGCTTCATGTACGATCCGGAAGGCCGTATCGGAAGCCCGAAGCGGCTGGAAACAACCTTAACCAGCGCCAGCGAGCACTGCCGGGTCGAAGTGCTTGTTGCGCCAAAGTGAGACCATGGCAAAAACAAATTTAAAGAGGATCCCTTCTATCGCACCGCTATCAAAGATCATCAAGACCAAGCCTGAGTTGACAGGGAAGAATGACTTTGCTATAAAGCAGCCCACTTCCGGGGCAATTCCCTACACGATTCATGGTCCCGCTCCGGGAGAACAAAGCATGTCGGATCGGGCGTACGTGTTGATCAATGTTCTACCTGGACAGACATCTGCCGTTGTCAAAGCACTGGAAGAAATTAAGGAGATAAAAACGATCGATCCTTGTTGGGGCAAGCCGGACATCATCGCGATAGCCGACATACCTGACCAAGATGCCTTGACCCAACTGGTGCTGAGTCGCATACATCGCATAGAAGGAGTGACGCAGACCGATACTCACCTCGTATACCGTCTGAAGGAGGCCAGAACAAAATGATCCGAAAGGACTGTCTTGCCATCGTCGTCCTCACCGTGTTTGCCGCTGGATGTACCAGCGTTCAACGAACTGTTGAGCCTGACGTTGTCGATGTGACATTGCCTGCCTCGACAGACCGGGTGAAAGCGGCAGTGACGAAAGTCTTGGCTGACGATGACTACGATGTGGAATGGAAAGACGGATCTCAGTTACAAACAGGTTACAGGAATGAACAGTCCAGTATCTGGGATTGGCTCGTGAAAGGACGGTTAGGTGTGGTGAGAAGCCGTGCAGAAGTATCTGTGACGCCTGAAACTGACCAGAGCTCCCATCTCCGTCTACAAGTATCGTCAGAAGGTAAACAAACGATGTTCCAAGGGTGGGGTCCTACCGAACCTCAAGTTCCACAAAGTGCGGAAAATAAATTACGCTTAATCAAGAATGAATTGAAAATTGTACAGGACACCTACACAACACAGACCTTTTATGGATCGAAACCTTAGATAAGTTCTTTTTCTGCTCCTTCAGCCTCTTCTCCTAGATCCAGGCCGAAACGCTCTGCCATGCGGTAGAGTGTGCGTCTATCAATCCCAAGGATTTTTGCGGCCTTTACCTTATTTCCCTTCGTTTCCTTGAGTACCCGAGTCAAATGACGTTTTTCCACTTCTTCTAAAGTCAGACACACCTCATCCAGCTGGTCGATTTTTGAAAGTCGTGTATCGGCTTCCATCGTTGCACTCTCGCGAATTACTTCTGGTAGGTCTTCAGGCGTCAGTAGAGGCCCGTGGCTTAATGACACGGCACGTTCAATCGCATTTTCAAGCTCTCGAACGTTGCCAGGCCATCGATATTTGGTCAAGAGCGCCATAGTTTCCGGCAGGACCCCCCGCACCGCATGGTCCGTGCCCGCAGCGCACTTTTGTAAGAAGTGATGCACCAGCATCGGAATGTCTTCTCGCCGATCAGCCAGCGACGGCAACGTGATCGGAACGACTTTCAATCGGTAAAACAGGTCATCTCGAAACTTTCCTTCCTTCACCAACTGCTCGAGGTCTCGATTGGTCGCCGCAATGATCCGTACATCGACTCTGGTGGACGTCGTGCCCCCGACCCGGCGGACTTCCTGATCCTGCATGACCCGCAACAACTTCACTTGTAACGCCTGTCCAAGCTCACCGATCTCGTCGAGAAACAGCGTCCCTCCATTGGCCGATTCGAAGAGCCCGACCTTGGTCCCCGCTGCGCCGGTGAAAGCGCCTTTCTCATATCCGAACATTTCCGATTCCAGCAAGGTATCGGGCAACGCACCACAATTGACCGGAATGAATGGCTTATCCCGGCGCGGGCCATTCGTATGAATGGCTCGCGCAATGAGCTCTTTGCCGGTACCGCTTTCCCCCTGGAGCAGTACCGTGCTTTTGCTTTCCGCCACGCGCGCGACCAACTTATACACCTCCAACATCGCCGTGCTGCTTCCGACCAATGGAGACCACTTGTCCTTACTCTTCAACTCCTCTCGGAACCGCGCATTCTCTTGGAGCAATCTGCAGTGATCCATGCTCCGTTTGACTACCAGCTTGATGTCTTCTTTCTTGAACGGCTTCGCCAGGTAATCGTAGGCGCCCTGCTTAATCGCTTCAATCGCACCTTCCAGAGAGCCGAACGCGGTGAGCACCACCACGGCCGTATTCGGACTCACTCGCTTGAACTCACGCAACACCGTCAGCCCATCCACCGCGCCCATGCGGATGTCCGTCAACACCAAATCGACCCGCCCTTGGCGTCCGCGCGCGATCACCGCTTCTCCGCTGGCAAAAGCCTCGACATGGTACCCTTCCTTCCTAAGAGCCTCGGCCAACAGCTCACGTGCGACCACATCGTCGTCGGCCACCAGAATCGTCGCTGGCTGCATTACGTCTCCTCCGTCGTATGAATAGATTCGCTTCGCATGGCCGGCAACGTCATCGTCACGGTCGTGCCATGCCCGACCGCACTCGTCATCGCCAACCCGCCTCTATGAGCCACCACCGACTCTCGGCGCAAGAAGAGTCCCAAGCCGGTTCCCGTGCCAATCGCCTTAGTC
>NZ_JBLYIG010000103.1:0-7796 GCF_049222245.1 Nitrospira sp. BLG_2
AATGTGCGCAATTGATGCGAAAGAGCCTCGCCCCCTCGTCGATGGCCGGGGGCGCGCCTGTGTTCCGAATGATCGACCGGCTGTCGCGCGGCACGCTCCCGATGGGAGAGTGGAGCCGCGGTGCTTCCTGGGATTGCTAGGACGGCTGCTCTTGCATGTCGCGCGAACAAGCCTGCACTCCACACAAGAGATAGGCCGCGGCGAGGAGAGCGGCAACCACCTGTGCTTTTTCGTCCAGCGCGTGCGCCACCGACGGCGCCGGATGGCGACGCCGGATTTCCAGCGCGCCGGCCTGCCGGAGGAGAGCATGGACCTCCTCGACTAGAGGAGCATCCGGCGGCAGGGAGATGATCACCTCGATGAGCCCGTCATCGACGCGCGGATCGCGCTCGGCGGCGTGCCGGCTTCCCGACCGAAGCCGAAGAAGCATCGCTCCAAAAGTCGTGACGATCGCCACGAGCATCATGGTTTCAAAGGCGATGATGCCGACGACCGGAGGGGCCACGATCGGTTTTCCTCCCGTCACGATGGGATACAAAAGCGCCGTGCCGCCCGCAAAAAAGACGCCGACGCAGATGCCCACCAGACCCGCCATGATCGTGATGACGTGCAGCGGGACACGCGCGGGGTGCGACAAGGCCGCCTCATGCAGCGGCAACGGCGAGAGAACTTCGACCGCCTCCTCCGGCACGCCCGTTTTCGTAAGGTCCTCGGCGAGCGATTCCGGATAGCCGGACGGCTCGAAAAGAGCCAGCACCGTCATCTCATTTTCCGTGGCGGCTGCCATGAACGAGTCCTTCCTTTTCCTCCCAAATGGAAATCACCGGGACAACCTTGACGGCCAGAGCATAAAGCAGGATCGCCAATGCCAATGATCCGGCGATGATGGTCATTTCAACCCAGGACGGGAAATAGCTTCCCCAATTGAACGGCAATCGGGGATAGGACAAGGGGGGCACCAGGATCAAGACCCGCTCGATGTACATGCCGATGTTGATGAGGACACCGACGATCATGATGCCCAACGGCCAGCGCCGAAAGGTCGGGTTCGTCAGCGTGACGAGCGGGATGATGTAGATACAGGTCGCCATGAACCAAAAGGGCACGGCAAAGGGACCGGTCAACAACGCGTCCACCACCCACATGTGATCCGGAATGCTCGCGTACCAGATAGTGAGCAGTTCGGCGAAATACAGATAGGCCAGGCTCATCGTCGTCACGAGCAGCAACTTGCCGATTTTGTCGAAATGCTCGGGTCCGATATAGTCTTCGAGTCGATAGATCTTGCGAAGAACATACAGCCCGATCGCCACTAATCCCACGCCGGAATGGACCGCCCCCACGACGAAATAGGGGGCGAAGATCGTGGAGTGCCACGCGGGAACCAGCGACACGCCGAAATCCCATCCGACGATCGAATGAACGGACACCATCACCATCACGATCAACGGCGTGATGATCCGGAGAGCCGTTTCCAAGACCTGCCATTGGTTCTGCGTGCCGGTCCATCCGAGCGAGAGCACTCGGTACAGCGGTTTGCGCCAGCCGCCGATCCGTTCCCGCAGCAGCGCAAAATCGGGGATCAAGGGCAGATAGAGATAGATGGTACTGGCAGTGGCATAGGTGAAGACGGCGGTCGCATCCCACATGAGCGGCGACCGGAAATTCGGCCACATCTCCCGCTGATTGGGATAGGGAATGAGGTAGTACCAGCGCCAGACGCGCCCCAGATGGAAGAAGACGAACAGGGTGGCGATCACACAGGAAATGAACGTCATCAATTCGGCGATCCGCGTGACCGGTCTGCGCCACTCCGCTTTCGTGAGGCGCAGCACACCCGAGATGAACGTGCCCGAGTGGCTCGCGCCGACCCAAAAGATAAACGACGCGATATAGACCGCCCAAAAGATCGGCGGGTGCATATTGGTTTGCCCGATGCCGGTTTGGACTTGATAGGTCCACGCGCCGGCGCCGGCCACCACAAGACACGCCAGCGCCGCGACCAAAAGAAAATAGGTCCAATGGGTCCCGAGCAGGGGCGCCAATAGATCGTGATTGATCTTCGGAATGTGTTCCCAGTGTCTTTTCTCTCGATCCATCTTCGAATGTCTTATGTCAGCCGTTTCAAATAGGTGATGGCCGGATGTGTCCCGACCGATTCCAGGAGATGGAAACCCCGGTCCTGCCGCGCCAATTTCGAGACGCGGCTATCAGGATCGTGACGATCGCCGAACACCAATGCGGAAGTGGGACAGGTCTGCACGCAGGCGGGGAGGATGTCGCCGTCACGGACCGGACGCCCTTCCTTTTCCGCTTGTTCCTTCCCCCGGCGGATACGCTGAACGCAAAACGTGCACTTTTCCATGATGCCGTTCTGCCGGACCGTCACGTCGGGGTTGAGCTGTTCCGCGAGCGGCTCATCCCAGTGCGGGTCGAACCAATTGAACTGCCGCGCCGTGTACGGGCAATTATTGCCGCAATAACGGACGCCGATGCAGCGATTGTAAACCTGCGCATTCAGCCCCTCCGGCGTGTGATAGGACGCGTACACGGGGCAGACCGGCTCACAAGGCGCGTCATCGCAGTGCTGACAGAGCACCGGCATGAACCGAGCTCGGACGTTGGGATACTCTCCTTCCCAATAGCGCTCGATTCTGATCCAATTGATCGCCCGTCCCTGCGCCGCTTCCTCTTCTCCGGAAATGCGAATGTTGTTCTCCGCATGGCAAGCCACGACACAGGCTTCGCAACCTGTACAGCGATCGAGATCGATGACCATTTCCCACTTGTGGGACTTGTTTTGTGGCTCGCTCATATATTATCGCTCCCCTTCACGTCAGGACTGAGTAATGAGGACTGTGAACTGAAAAGACACCGGACGCTCACCATCTCGCTCGCCTCGCGGCGAAGCCGAGGGCGCCCGTGCGCAAACGTGACGCTCGTTATTCCTCGCATCGCGCACCTCAGAACTCAGCGCGTATTTGATCGTCGTTCGATCGCGATCAACCCGTTGTGTTCCATCGTGGGGCGTTCAAGCGTCACCAGTCGCCCTTTCACGCCGGTGGGCTCGATGCGAACTCTGGTGGCGCCTGACGCCAGAGTTCCAGTCACCGTATCCAAAGCCGGAGCCAGCAATCCAACGGGGTTCACCCCGCGTTTCTTGGCGTACCGACCATAGCTCGAATGGCCTTGTCCGAGCGGCATGGCCACGACATCGGGGCGGATGCCTGGAAAGAGAACGGCCGGGGCCTCTAGTGATCCGAACGGCGAAATGACCCGCACCATATCGCCTTGTTGAATGCCAAGATCCTTTGCCGCCATGGGATTGACTTCCACCCAAGAGCCCCACACCACCGTCGTCAAAGTATCAGGCAATTCCTGTAACCACGGTCGATTGGAGCCTTCTCCGTGACCGATCGTCATCGAAGGATAGGGATAGAGCGCAAAAGGATATTCTCGCTCCTCACCGAAAAAGACGGGATCCTCGAAGCGTCGCGATGAAGAGAATCTCAGTGGAAAACGCTTTTTCCTCGCCCCCTTCCACCAGCCTCCTTGCTGCAAGTGAGCGACCCAAGCCTTATCAAACCAATCGGGCGCCTCTTCGTGCGGTTTATCGGCAAGGAATGTTTTCCATCGTTCGCGCAGCAAGTCGTAAAAGGTTTGCGCTTGAGCGTGCCCGTGGTTCAACCGGCGACTGACATCAAGAATCGTGTCGCCGATCTGGCGCGCGTCATAGAGCGCTGTCACGACCGGCTGGGACAACCCAATGGTCTCTGTCGTGGTCTCGGCCACATGATCGCCCCACGACTCCAACGCATCACGATCCGGCAACAAGAGATCGGCCCACTCGGACGATTCATCGAGGAACGAGCTGAAGCTCACGACGAACGAGGCCCGTTCAAAAAGTTTCTCGGTGGGCACCGACGGCGGCATCGCAAAAAGCGGGTTGCAGCCATACAGCATCAGCACAGGCCATGTGCCGGTATTCGCCTGTTCTTCGACCAACTCGGACACCGTACGTTCGGTCAGCCAAGGAATCGAACCGGCAGAACGGTTACCGTCATGCCGGAAGCGACGCGCGGCGGATTCATGACCCAACTCCTCGACCAGCGCATTCAAGCCGTTGACCGCGATCAACGATATCGTGCCGTTCGTCTGAGCGCAGCTCGTGCCGCCTCCGATGGCGAGCGGGGCTCGCGCGGAAGCGAACTCATGAGCCAAACGGACGATCACATTTCGTGGAAGACCCGTGGCGCTCTCCACCTCATCAAGCCGGGCAGAGCCGTAGAATGCGCGGAACCGGTCGAGTGACTTCCCAGTCGACCGGGATCGATGCGTATCGAGGATAACCCGTCCGATCCCGAGGGCGAGCATCCCTTCCATGCCCGGTCGAATGGGCAGCCATTGGTCGGCATTCGCGGCCGTCACGGACATCCGAGGCTCAATATGAATGTACCGGCCGCGCACCGTAGCGCGTCCCTGGCGCATGTGGCCGAAGGCGATGCCCATGGCGACCGGAGACAGCCAATGCTCGAGAAATGGAGCGCCGAAGGACAACAGATAATCCGTCTGAGCCAGGTCGTGGGACGGGACCACGCCGTCACCGACACTCTCATGCCATGCGGCATGCAGCGGCAACTCCGCATCCGGCGCATAGAAGTAGAGCCGGCCCCCTAAAGAATCCATAAAATCCGACAACAGCCTTGCGAGAGTCCCGGATAGGGGCCTGGTCACCATTAACGGCGGTACGCGCGTATCTTGGAGGGCCTGCGCGCAACGTCGCAGACCTTCTTCCCATTCTATCGGGATGAACGTTCCTTCCCCTCGACGGCCCTCTCGTTGAACCGGTCGCCGAAGCCGATCGGGATTGTAGAGGCCTTGTAATGAGGCTTGTCCCCTCGCGCAAAGCTTCCCCTGATTCCCCGGATGATCGGGATTGCCTTCGACCTTTTTGGCTCGCCCCTCCTGCACGCGCACGAGCACGCCGCATCCGGCGGAACATTCGTCGCAGACGGAGGCATACCAATCGGCGACGCCGGGGACGATCTCGTCGTCCGGCAGGACGTATGGAACCAAGCGATGGGTCTCGCGCTCGCAACCGGGAAGCAGCGATCCTGCCGCAGCAAGGGCCGCTGTCTTGAGAAAAGTACGACGTTTCAGATCCATGGCCTTACCATTAGTCACCCATCACTACGGAAGACATTGGGCGCTCACCATTTCGCTCGTCTCGCGGACCTCAACACTCAATCCTCCCTTCATTTGTGGCATACCCAACAGTCACGCGACGCACCGCGCTGCCGATGGCAGGTCAGACACCAGCCCATTTCGTAACTCGCGGCGCGCGGCGTGTGGGACATGCGCTCCACATGTCCGTGGCAATCGGCACAGTGCAACCCGGTCCTGAGATGCATTTCATGCGTGAAATAGACGAAGTCCGGCAACCGTTGCAGCCGCACCCAGGGTATCGTCTCTTGACGGTTCCAGTAGTCCGATAGAGTCTTAGCCTCCGCGTTTTCCTCAATCAGATTCCGATGGCAGCTCATACACAATTGCACGGACGGAACACCAGCCGCCGCGGAGACGGCGGCGAAGCGATGGCAGTACAAACAGTCCACTTTAAGTTGTCCGGCATGCCGCGCATGGCTGAACGACACCGGTTGAATATCTTGGCCGCTCGAGTCGGAACTGCCGGAGGAATAAAGAAAGCCTATCCCGGCAGCCATCACGCCGGTGAACAGCAGCACGGGCACGGCGCTCATGCGTGAGCGAAGACTCGTCACGGCCTGCCAAAGTGCAAAGAATAGGCCCCTGTAAAATGCAGAATGGAAGGGATATGGTGATCAATAATCGGAAAAACTGTCCGCTCGTCAGACAAGTTATCCGATCAGTCATACGTAGATCGTGATTCCGACGCTCTGCTCTCGGGCCGGCAGCGACGGGCACCGTTGGCATCGAGGAGAACGGCCCGCGCTATCGCTGGTTCCGCCGTAGCCGGGAAAGTCAATTCGCGGAATGCCCGCCCCGTCTTGTCCTTGGGTATCGCCGACGACTTTCTCGATTCAGCCCATTGGTCGGATCACATCGTGATTGTGTGTCGCCAACGATTGTGCCTTGCGGTCCTCATGGTCGTCCGACGAATCGATCCATTTGTTCTATTTCAAGTTTGCTTTCGGCGCCGAGCGGCTCGACCGGCTCGCGCCTCTCCTGCCGGCCTCTTGTCCGCCACGGCGCGATTCACGCTCAGAACGACCTCCCCCAGTGACATCTCCGGCACGACTTCTTCCTGTTGTACTCCCAGCGCGACCTCTCCCTGTTGCACGTCCAGCCCTCTTTTGAGTCGGCATACATCCTCCTTGCGCGGTATTTTTGCGGCAGATCCTGGCTCTCCTGCTTCACCTTAGTAGGTGACGTGTAGCGTGGTGTGGCGCCTTCGGCGGCCGTCAGCCATCGTAGTCCAGGCGAGGCGCCTCTCTTTGCGCGATGCTTTTCCGTGATTCCGCGATCATGAACGACGAATGATGACGTCATGTTTCTCTTATAAAACTAAAACCAAAACCGGAGATCACGGCTTGCGGACATGAAGCGTGATAGCAATGTTACGGGTCCTCACCGGGCAAATTGTCGCTGGGGACTGTGCCGCCCGGCACGGTCCCCCCAGGCAATGTGCTATCAGGCCAGGTGCCGCCTGGTACAGTGCCGCCGGGCAACCTACCGCCGGGAACTGTGCCGCCCGGAACGGTTCCGCCGGGAACTGTGCGATTAGGCCAGGTGCCGCCCGGCACTGTCCCTCCAGGCAACGTGCCGCCTTCCGGCGTATTATCCAAGCCGGATCGCGCGGTCCGTTCGCCGACCCTTGCGGAATTGGCGCTACTCATCGTGTGGTTGACCTCCGAGTCCGCCGGTCCCGCGACAGAATCCGAGAACTCGGCCATGAATGTGACCGCCCCGAAAAATACCCCTGCTATCAGCGGAACGATCGGTGCGCGACTTGCCATATCAACCTCTATAGCGCCCGCAGAAACGCCGTGAGATCCTTCTTTTCTTCTTGCGACAGTTTCAGTCCCATCACGAGATTGAAAAATTCCACGGTGTCCTCCAGCGTCAACAACCGCCCATCATGGAAATACGGCGGGGAATCTTTGATACCCCTGAGCGTGAAGGTCTTCATCGGTCCGTCTCCCGGCTCGTCCTTCAGGAAACGCTCGAGATGCAAGTCGTGCATCTGATGGTCGAGGTAGAACGGCGGGGTATGACAAGCCGCGCACTGGCCCTTGCCGAAGAAGATCTTTTCTCCTCGCATCTCGTTTTCCGTGGCTTTCTTCGCGTCCAGCCGACCGGTCATGGGATCGAGTTTCGGCGCCGGGGGAAAATCCAGCATGTTCTGCATCTGCGCCATGTGACTGACGCGGACTCGGTCTAAGATAACAATCCCCTTCTTCATGGCATGGATCGGATCGCCGTTGAAGTACGCCGTCCGTTGCTCGAACTCCGTAAAGTCCTCAATCGAACGTAAGCTACGTTTTGAGCTGTGGATCTGCTGATTGAATACTCCTCGGAGGCTCGTCGTATCGAGACGCAGGCGCCGCTCTTCGGGCCGCATATCGGGGTTCAGATGGAACTGTCCGGTCGTATGGCCGTTGATATGACAATCGAGACAGGTCACACCCAAACTAGGATGGAGGCTTTTACGATCATCGGTCGCGTTGAACTCTTCCTGAGGCAACGGTGTCAATAACATTCTAAGTCCATCAAGCTGGACCGGCGTGAGAAGATCCTTGAACAGCCGATGGAAATTG
>NZ_JBLYIG010000104.1:0-1735 GCF_049222245.1 Nitrospira sp. BLG_2
TTGGCCTACCGGCGTGGATCGATTCCGGAAATCCTCGATCATGGCGTCACCGGCTTTATTTGCGAGACGGTATCCGAAATGGTGGATGCAGTCGGGCAGATCTCTCTCATCGATCGTCAACGCTGCCGGACCGCCTTTGACGAGCGGTTTACCGCGGATCGGATGGCGCGCGACTATGTGGCGTTGTATGAGCGTCTTCTCGAAGATGAAGGGGTTCAAGCCGGACAGGCCTACGCCTCCGAGCAGCATAAGATTCTTGGGCGAGGCCGACATGTCTGACGTACCTGCTGATTCAAAAGAGACCGGTTCCACTCCGGGCCGCGCGCGAGGCTGGGAATTAGTCAAGACCAGAGACTTCGGCTTTTTGTTTGCAGGCCAGACGATTTCGCAGATCGGCGACAGCCTCAACAAGGTGGCGTTGCTCTGGTTTGTATACGAGATGACCGGGTCGGCGCTCAAGATGACGGTGGTCGGACTGCTTCAAACTCTGCCGCCCTTGCTGTTCGGGCCGCTGATCGGCGTCTATTTGGATCGTGTTCGGAAGAAACCGGTGATGATCGGCGTCGATCTTCTTCGCACCTTGATGGTTTTTCTGATTCCGCTGCTCTATGCCATGGGAGCCTTGACGCTTGATCGGCTCTACGTCCTTGTCTTTTTCACCGCCATCTTCTCCACCATCTTTGGGCCGGCCCTCACCTCGGCGGTTCCTCTGATTGTGCCCAAGGAGCGGCTTATTGCCGCCAACGCGCTCATGCAGACGACGACCAACGTCGGACTGCTGGTGGGACCGGCGGTGAGCGGCCTCGGCATTGCGCTCATCGGAGCCCAAAATGTGCTTTTTGCCGATGCGGCGACGTTTTTTATCTCCGCGCTGTGCTTGTTCCCCGTTCGGATGCATGAAACGCTCGATCAGTGGCGCGCCGCGGGCAAAGGACTGACGGAAGGGATCAAGGGTGATTTGCTGGTCGGCTTCCGTTTCGTGTTCGTCGAACAGAGGACCGTCACGCTCCTCATGTTGACGGCCACCCTCTATAGCGTCGGCATCAGCGCCTTCATCTTTCTGCTGCCGGTCTTTGCGAAAGACGTCCTGGGGGTAGGTCCGATTCAGCTCGGGTGGCTCTGGTCGGCGCTTGGTGTCGGAATGTTGCTGGCTTCTCTTGGCTTGACATCGATCACGCAGGGAGACGTACCGTGGCGTCTTCGGTTCATGTCCGGCGCTTTGGCCATCGGCGGTCTTGCCGTCGCGGCGCTCGGTTTCCTGGAAGCTCCTGTTGTTGCCGGCGCCCTGATCGCGGTGATCGGAGGAAGCACCGCCATGTTTACTCCGTTGGTGTGGACGATGCTCCAAGAATTGACACCGGCGCATCTCCTCGGCCGAGTCTTTACGAGCTTCGCCACCGGAGGCATGGCGTCATCCATGGCCGGTATGGCGGGTTTTGGATGGGCCGCCGATACGATCGGTCCGGCCGCCAGCCTAGGAGGAATCAGCCTCATTCTTCTCATGACGGCTGCCACCGCGTGGCTGTTCAGCTTTTACAAGTCGCATACAGGGGGCGTAGCCGTTTCTACGCCCGGCACCTTTGCTTCTCAACCACGCGTCGCGCAATCGTAGTTCCACGCCGAACGTTCTGTTCGCAACATCAGTTTCGACATGTCCATCACCGCGAAGCGAGACGGCCCTTGAGACAGGGCCGTCTTCTTCCGTCAACGCGTGACATGAAAGTCCTCCCGAGTT
>NZ_JBLYIG010000105.1:0-2809 GCF_049222245.1 Nitrospira sp. BLG_2
GACGGTCTTGAGCAGCCCGTCGGGGCCGGAGAGCTCGCGCTTGAACTCCAGCGTCTTGCCTTCCGGGCGCTTGAGCAGGTCGACCAAGTTCATCGCGCTAGGAAGCCTACTCGGAAGCCTCTGGGCACGTCAAGCTTCCGAGCTCAGAACCCCTCCGAGGCCGGCAAAGTAGAGACCGGCGACGCGGTAACGTCCGTCCGCCCGGGACGGACCGTGGACGTGGGGCGTCTAACGTAGAAGTCACCGGCGCTGCGCGGCTTTATCGCGCGGCGTCCGTGTGGACTGCCGGGTTAGCCTTATGCCTGACGATTGTCATGTATGAACTTCCTGATTGCTTTCCCACTGTCCGCGTCAACGCCAAACATCGTGCTCATGAAGACGTGATTGACTCCCGTGATTGTCTTTATTTCTGCGGCTGTCAATGGTGGGGAGACATGTTGAAAGCGTTGAAGCTTCATTGAATATTCTTCATCAGGATGTGCCGGGTCACCTTGATAAGGAGCCTTTACAAGCTTTCCATCAGCCTCACCTAACGCAACAATGCCGACGCCGGATTGATAGAGGAAGACAACGTCACCTTTCGCCAACCTCTCGATTTTGAATTTCCACGGATCGAAGAATGCCGCCGCCTTGCCATGCGCGAGCATATCGTCATGGTCTTGTTGGGTATTGCTGACGTTCGTATTGAGAATGTAATAGCCTTCGGCAATATCCTCGTAAGGATTGTCGAGAACCCTGAACGGTGACATCTCAAGCAACATCTCATCGGCACCGCCGGTGTAGACACGATAGACCCAAGGGCGCACATCTAATCCGCTGGAGCGCCAATACTGGGCAGCCTCTCGGGTCCGGTAATCCAAACCATTGGTCATCACCACAAAAATTTGTTTTCGATTGAAATCCTCTTCCGATAGCTCGACACCGAATTTTGCCTTGTGCGCGATCTTGAGCGACTGGGATGGGTCGGTTGACCTTTTGAACCAGGCATCCAACTCAGGGTATTTCATTGCGCCGTAAATCTGACCGTAGCGGAGTACCTGAAGCAAGTTTGAGCTATGAGACTCCCACGCCTTCAACTCGAAAATGAAGAGATTGCCTTTCTTGTCAACTGCCATCAAATCGGGTTCTTCTTGCCAGCTACGGGACTGCATCAAGAGAATCAGTTCATCATCAGGAAACAACCTGTCCAACGATCGGAAGAGAATGTCTTGTAGCGCACGTTCGTCCAAGCCGAAGGTTTGTAACCGTTCTGTCCGACGTTTTTCCGCGTAGCGCGTCTTGGTGTTGATATTCAGCAGCATCGTAGTGGTTCCGAGGAAGGCTAACGTCCACATTGAGCGGCGCGGTGAAGGGCGGAGCGCTGAACCGCGTCCGTCTCGAACACTTGGTTAGGTGTCACCCGCCTAGTGTTTTGTCCCTTAAGTTCCTGTGATAATTCGTTCGCCCTGAGCCGGTCGAAGGGCGCCCGATTTCAAGGAGTTCCGTTCATGGTTCGACAGGCTCACCACGAACGCACTTCTGGACGCAACACTAGCCCATTCGCGATCATCTATGTCTTAGCGTTGACGGCGCTGTGCGTCACTGCTTGCGCTTCCGCAGCCTGTCGTTGTGCCGCGTGCTCCAGCGCCTCGGCCGGGTCTCTTTCCAAGTCAGACAGTGCAAGCTCACGACTCTTTACGGTCCAGTACACTCCAAACGTCACGATGCCGGCTGCCTCAATGAAAAAGACCTTGCTAGCCCCGTAACCGAACAAGAGTGAAGCAGCGAACCCCACAATGGGGAACAGGATCATCGCGATCGCGATGCCCCGGTAAGTACGCCGGAACTTTGCTGGGTCATGTCCAGTGGGAAGAAATTCGAGACTCTTGTTTGCACAAGACCAGGCGATGATCGCCAGAAGCACAAACAGAATAGTGGCGGCTATGTAATGGATGGGCCATGAAGGCAAGGTAGCCCACGCCTTGATCGCCGGGCAACTTTCAAATAGCTGTGCCACTCGCTGATCGCTGGCAGCTTCATCCAAGGAAAGTCGTTCCGGGAAAATCGCGACTAGTACCGCGCAGAAGGCTGCCGCGTTAAGCAAAGAGTTCTCAAGAGGGGTAAGGCCTTTGTACACATAAAGGCCAATACCTATTGCGAAGAGGAATCCCACGAAGATCGTACGCATCGGGAAGGTGGCGCATTGGTCTTTAGCGGCGGCCCAGAAGTACGCGCTCATCGAGGGTTGCAAGTCCAGACCATGACCAAATGTTCCGTACAGATACAACACAAACGGCATGGCAAACGCGAGCACCGCAAGACCCACGCGCAGCGAAAAGTAAGTGTCGGAGAAATGTTTCCAAAGCTCTCTGGAATCTCTTGGGAGTGTGGTATTGGGCAGCATTTATCTCTAATTGCTCCTTAAGGTTAGACTGAAATCAATCCCTCGGCACGGGTGCCCAGCACCCCATTGGCTAGCGATGCTGAGTACCGAACTCCGTGCAATTGAAATATTACCGGCAGAAATGCGGCGGTAAGCAAGATGCTTGATAGTGACTCGGCAGTCGCGTTGATCCATGCGTAATCAAATGCATTGGATCCGCAATTGAGGTCACTCGGCTCACCCGGAAGCGCGTACTTGACTCCCATGCAGGATGAGAATGGGTCGAGGATCAGCGCCTTGAAGAGGAAGATTGCGATGGCGGCTAGCCACACCCAGAAGATCACAGTTGCAAAGCGATGCCACCAGCGTCCCGCGAGGTAGCTTGATCTCGGAAATAACAAAGCGCGACTGATCATGTTTGTGCTGCCTAACGCCCAGCATCAGCGG
>NZ_JBLYIG010000106.1:0-5438 GCF_049222245.1 Nitrospira sp. BLG_2
TCTTTCGTACCCGTTCAAGTTGTCCTTTGGCGGGAAATCGCTCATAGAATCCGTCGGCGCGGAACTCCTTCGTCAGAGGAGCCCAGGGTTTGACGATCTCGGCAAACGGTTTGTGCGAGCGTTGCTCGTCCCAATCATTGCTGAGCTTGCGATCCACGATCAGATCGTCCAGGACGCGAATCAACGCCTTGAGTGTCACGTCGCGAGTAAACATGTACCGGTCGTTCTGTCCCCAGATCTCGCCCATGACCTCCTTGACCCCCTTCAGGTAGTCGCGCACCAGCGCATAGCAGCGCTCGGCCTTCATCCCCAAGTGGGATTCCATCCAGCGTTTATGAACCGTCACGACTTTCAGCAACTCGTTGAACACCTCGGATTGCAGAACCCAGTTTTCCGGGTTGCTCCGCCCTCCAAGGCGAGTGATCTTGTACTGCAACGGCGAGTCCGGTTCGCCGTATAAGAGATTCACGACTTTGGCGGCAAATTTCTTTTCAGGACTTTCCCATGAGACCTTCTCATAGAGATCGACCAAATGCGAACGGTTGATCCGTGTGTGGGTGGAGTTGATGATCACGAACATCTCCGTCGCAAAGTCGGCACTCCTGCCGTCGAACAAGAGGCATGGCACTTCGACCTGCGCGCTGTGATCCGGATATTTATCGTGGAAAAAGTGGAGCCCGGCGAGCCGATGTTGCCCGTCAATCACCAGATACTTTCCCTTCGGCTCGCTGAGGTGACCGATTGAATCGGAGCCGTCCATTTTTTGGAAGCGAAGTGTTTCGTCGGTAAACAGCAGCACGGTGCCGGGAATCATCGGTTGAGCCACGACCGTTTCATAAAAATTGACAATCTGCTTGATCTTCTGCCGATTCAAGCTCCGTTGGAATCCCTTCTCGCTCCGCTCGATTCCCGCAATAAACTGCGCCACGTCGTCATGCTCTGAAATCTTGGCTTGGGTGATCTCTTCACCCTCGAAGTAATACCGGCTGGTGAACCGAACTTTGTCCAAGAGCGCACCGGCCTTGTACGCGATGAAATAGAAGGTGCCCTCTTTTTGCGTAATCCGTGTCGCGAGCATGGAGCCTCCATTGGTTGAATAGAAGCCGGCGTGACGATTTTACGCGGCCCTCTCCGTGGCCGCAAGATAACGGACTGTGTTATCGTTGATGCCTATGACGATTGGACGCATCGCGTTGAGCCTGTCCGTTTTGCTGCTCTTGATACTTCTCGTTCCCTCCGTCGACATGACGGCACAGGAGATAGAGGACTCGGGAGCCACAACGGAGTTGTCATGTAGCTTTTCAATGGAAAAAGGTGAACCCGGCCGCCCTTGCCATGTTCCGTTCCCACAAGGATGCCGTGTCGCCTCCATTCCCGGAACCAAGCAGCCCTGGACCACGATCTCGAAAGGCGGCCGACTGCAGTGCCGGTTTGATGAAAGAGTGACCGATTGGAAAACAAAAATTGTCGGCACCTGCGACCGATGCCGATCGGTCCAATGTTCGGCCCACTTCAGTGTCAGATTTGATTGCTCCGTCCAACATTAAGTTTATTTGTATCCCATGTCCACCACATCAGCAATCAAACAAGAAGCGCGCGCGCTGGGGTTCGATGCGGTTGGGATTACCCACGTGTCCAGTAAATATGCAGGGTCAGTTACCGGGGACATGGAAAACAGTCACCGTTCTGATTCCGAGACCGCGGCACCTGAACGCCTCTTCGCCCGTCTCACTGAATGGTTGCGGCGAGGTTATCACGGCACCATGGCTTGGATCGAACGGGACCCGCACAAACGCGCCGATCCTCGCCAGGTGCTTCCCGGCTGTCGATCAATTATCTCAGTGGGGATCAACTATCTCACCGAACACCGTGCCAACGAACAGCCTGGCTACGGCCGTATTGCTCGATATGCCTGGGGAATGGACTATCACAAACTGTTTGATTCCAGGCTCAAGCAATTGGAACAGATCATTCACAAGATGGCACCTTACGTCAAAACGCGTTCCTATTCCGACACCGGCCCAATCATGGAGAAAGCTTGGGCCGAACAGGCAGGCTTGGGCTGGATTGGGAAACATTCCAATCTCGTTTCAGCCGAGTTTGGCTCTTGGCTGCTGCTGGGAGAAGTGCTGACCACATTGGAGCTGGAACCTGACGAACCGGCGACCGACCTCTGCGGGAGCTGCATGCTCTGCATTCAAGCCTGCCCCACCGGGGCCATCACAGAGCCCTACATCGTCGATGCGACTCGTTGTATTTCATACCTCACTATCGAGCTGCGGGGCGATGCCCATACCATCTCCGATGACCTCCAAGCAGGTATGGGCAACAAGATCTTCGGTTGTGATGATTGTCTCGACGTGTGTCCGTTCAATCTCCGAGCCGAACCGACCCAAGAAGAAGCCTTTCAACCTTCAAACCTGAGCCTCTCCCCTGACCTGAATGAGCTTTCCACATTGGATGAGACGACCTTTGCGACAGTATTTCGACAAAGCCCGATTCGTCGAGCGAAGCTCCATGGGCTTCACCGGAACGTCGCCATCGCGCAACACAATCTCAAACCGTCGTAACCTTTGGACCCCCCGCTTCGAGTAAAATTTGGCCCCTGTAATGGCTGGAGACTGACGTTCCATCCGCTCCTACTGAAACGAATCCTAAGACTTTCGGAACGTTTCCTTACGAAATAGTGAATCGTATTAGATACAGGGTGTATCTTATTAGATCCTTACCTTGATTCCTGACCACTTGAACCGCGAGATCGATATCTTCCCAACTGAACCTTGGAAACTTCACCAATTGTTTGATAGATCATTAGTTTTGCACAGAAGTAATAGGTCCCTACTCAGTAACAACTCTGGTGGCATATCTGGTGGTATACATTGTGCCGTAGACAAGGCCCCACCCTCTCATGAGGGAAGGTGAGTATGTACTCGGCTGATACGTTGCAGAAAATTTTCTTTGTATTTTTTCTGTAGAATTTGGTAGATAGTTGACCCGGCGTCTGCTTGGCGTAAGTGATGTGGAGGGACTTAATTCGCCGCGCTCGTCAGTGCAGCGCCTCTTTTCCATAAAATTTAAAGGGAGGCTACTATGCAGAGGTTTCGTGTGCTTACATTAACCCTCGGACTTGGCGTCCTGTTAGGAGCCAGCGGGTGTATCACGATGCCCGGGTCCGCAGGTGCAAAGGTCCATGATGTCACGTTCACGGCAACCGAATCGGAAATCGTCATCGACGGTAACGGGACGAAATACAAAGCCTGGACATTTAACGGTCAGATGCCCGGCCCGGTCGTCCGGGTAACCGAAGGCGATACCGTGAACTTCACACTCGTCAATCCTCCTACGAACGCCAACGGGCATTCGATGGATTTTCACGCCGCTGAGCTCGACTTCTTGAAGAACTACCGCGAAATCAAACCAGGCGAGACGATCAAGTACACCTTCGTAGCAAAGAAGCCCGGCGTGTTCTTTTATCACTGCGGCGCACCGCCGATGATCCAGCACATTGGCCGCGGCATGTTCGGCGCGATCATCGTCGATCCGAAGGACGCCAACGCTTGGCCGAAGGCCGATCGGGAATTCGTCCTCGTGCAATCCGAGCTGTGGAAGAACCCGGACAACGTGCAAGCGATGTTCGATCGGAAGTTTGATCATCAGATCTTTAACGGTGGCGTCTTCAAGTACCATCCCTTCTTCCCGGGATCGGAGCCGCTGGAAGTGAAGGTCGGCGAGCGGGTACGAATCTATTTCGTGAATGCCGGCCCGAACGAGTTCTCTTCTCTCCATCCCATCGCCGAAATCTGGGACAATGTCTACGAGAGCGGCAATCCGCACAACAAGTTTACGGGGGTCCAGACCTATGTGGTCGGTCCAGGCAGCGCAGCCACATTTGATCTGATTGTTGATGAACCGGGAGCGTATCCGGTCGTGACTCACTCTCTGACGGGAGCCTTGCGAGGCGCGATCGCGGTAGTGGTCGCCAACCAGAACCCGAAGAAGTATGACACCTTGATGCCACTGACCCCTTGGACCCCTTAATCAGCAAGCAAGGGTCTGGACGTCAGTTATTTTACTCTTACAAAAAGGAGCAGGCGACATGAGATTCTCGAAACAGATAGCGACGGTTGCCGTTGCCGTGGCGGCCACCTGGACATTGAGCAGCGCCACTACGTCATTTTCCGCTGAACGGTCGCTCTATGAGCGGCTGGGCGGAGTGGGAGCCATCCAAGCCGTCGTCACCAAGTTCATCGGCAATGTGGGCGCAGACAAGCGTATCAATGGCCGTTTTGCAACCACCGATCTCAAGCAACTGAACAAGCACTTAGTCGATCAGGTGTGCCAAGCGAGCGGCGGGCCTTGCACCTACACAGGTCGCGATATGAAGACCACACACAAAGGTATGAAACTCACGACCGCCGATTTCAATGCCCTCGTGGAGGACCTTGTCAAGGCGTTGGACACCTTCAACGTCGGGAAGCAAGAAAAGGACGAACTGCTCGCCGTCCTCGGACCGATGAAGAAAGACATCGTCGAAGTTCCTTGACAGTGATGAACACTGCGGTTGTTTTAAGTTAGTCTCTCGCCGGCTTGGACCTCTCAGTCCAGGCCGGCGAGCCCCTCAAGCTGGCAACCAGCCTCCACCTTTTAATTCAAACCAAACGCTTTTCCGTGGAACATGGCCACTGCCACTTAGGACAATATCGTGTTATCATGCATCCGGAATCGCGCCTCTGAACGCGCGGCGCGAACTAGCCATCTGACGGCAGCATCAGTGCTATCACCAAGGAGGAATCATGAGAGGGAAGCGTTTAGTCATGACAGTGTGCAGCATAGTCGCCGTTGCCCTGTGGAGCACGGCTGGATGGGCCGCTCCCGAGGCTGACCCATTGAAGCCGCGTGTCCCGGACGCTGAACGAGCCGACGTACGAAAAATGAAGAGCCCGATAACCGTCACACCCGAGATAATTGCCAAGGGCAAAGAACTCTATGAAGGCAAGGGGACCTGCATCAACTGTCACGGCGAGACCGGAGCGGGCGATGGCCCTGGTGGGATGCTGTTGTCGCCGGGCCCTCGAAACTTCACGAACTGTAAGTTTCACAAGAAACGGAACGACGCAGAACTCCACTGGATCATCAAGAACGGGAGTCCCGGCACCGGGATGCCAGCCCTAATAAAGGGAGGCGTGATCACCGAGGAAGAAGCCTGGATGACCATCGCCTACGAACGGACGTTCTGGAAGGACAACGAATAGCTGCTGCCGATTCATATCGGGCTGTAGGCCGACATGTCGGCCTACAGCCAGTTTTCTTCCTGACGCCACTGCCCAAGAACCGAGTCCTGCCGACTCTTACTCTGATTCCGTTATCAACGCCGTAGTCACCTCCCTCTTCCCTTCCTCATGAAAAGAGGTGTAGGCTAATGATGGGTTCGATGGTTC
>NZ_JBLYIG010000107.1:0-2681 GCF_049222245.1 Nitrospira sp. BLG_2
TGCGACAAATGGGAGCGGACATCAACAGCAAGCTCACGGCGCTTCTCGCCAAGCACGAGTTGACGCTCGATGAATATCGCACGCGCAGCCCGGAGATTTTTGCGGATGATGCGGCGGTCAAACGCTATCTCAACGAGCATCCGGACCTCAAGCAACGTTACGAGGCGCTTCCCCTCGATCGAATGGGGCGTGGAGGGAGTACGGGGCGGGGATATTAGGTCCGATCGTATCGGCTCGTAAGTCCGAACCGCTCAATTCTCCGGTGACGGTCCGCTCTGGAAAATTCCCGGAGGGAAGGCCGAACTTATGGAATACACGCATCTTGGTCGGTCTGGAGTGAAAGTCAGTCGGCTCTGTCTCGGCACGATGAATTTCGGGCCGCAGACGAGCGAGCCGGACAGCTTCGTCTTGATGGACCGGGCATTGGAATTCGGCATCAATTTTTTTGATACGGCGAACGTGTACGGCTGGAAGCTGGGTGAAGGCTGGACGGAGCAGATCATCGGCCGTTGGTTCGCACAAGGGGGAGGCCGCCGGGATAAGGTGGTGCTGGCTACGAAGGTGTACGGTCGCATGGGCGAATGGCCGAATCAGTCACGCCTCTCGGCCGTACATATCAAGCGAGCGTGCGAGGACAGTCTTCGACGGTTGAAAACAGACTGGATCGATGTGTATCAAATGCACCATGTCGATCGGGAAACACCATGGGAAGAAATCTGGCAAGCGATGGAGCAGTTGGTCAGGGAAGGCAAGGTGGTGTACGTGGGGAGCAGTAATTTTGCCGGCTGGCACTTGGCTCAGGCTCAGGAAGCCGCGCGACGCCGAAATTTTTTGGGGCTGGTGTCGGAACAAAGCCTCTATAACCTCAATGCGCGCATGATTGAACTGGAAGTCATTCCCGCTTGTGAGGCCTACGGCATCGGTCTGATCCCATGGAGTCCGCTCGGTCGGGGACTGTTGGGCGGTGTCCTGCAGTCCGATAGCGTTGGTCGGCGCGCGGACGCCGACTTGAAGCAAGAGATGGTCAAGTCCCGTTCCAAATTGGAAGCGTACGAGGGGCTGTGCGCACGGATTGGTGAAGAACCGGCGAACGTCGCATTGGCCTGGCTGTTGCACCAACCAGCAGTCACTTCACCAATAATCGGTCCTCGCACGATGGGACAGCTGGAAGGGGCCATGAGGGCTTTGAGCCTTTCCTTGGACAGCGGCATCCTGAAGCAGCTGGACGAGCTCTTTCCTGGTCCCGGTGGGACCGCGCCGGAGTCCTATGCCTGGTAAGCAATCATTTTCTGTTCATGCCGTCCCGCTACTCTGGTTCACGAGCATCGTGTGTTGCGAGCTCGATGGTCGTTCATAGAGGCACACGATCAATATGCTCCTGCCATTCGGCTCTGACTTGAAAAAATTGGTCCCTGGATCTTTTCCACTAGTCGACGGAGCCGTCTTTTTTTTGCCAAGCCCCTTGACAGATGCGAAACATCGCTCCTATTGCCGAGAGCAGCCATCCCCAGAAAATTGTTGAACCTGTGGATAGTGATCCGAATGGTGGCAATGGCACGGGCATCAGTAAGGGCAAATGATCGTGTCAAGCAATCTTCATAGGAATATGCAAGAAAGTTGCGAACTGAGACAGAAACCAATATTACTTGTGGCCTGACGAATATAAGGCGGATGCCTAAAAAATAGGCACTTCGATAAATAAGCCCGTCATTCGTGCAGTCTTCTCCGAATCCGTCAACTTGTTCACAAGGTTATCCACAGAAGATGGGGATGTGAGTTTCCATGCCGACATCGGAGACAGTTCGTGATCCATACGAACTGTGTCAGGTAAAAAGATCCTTCGCCGCATCACTCTAGAAACCGCTCAACTGATGTGTGCACTGAGGGGTTACCGCTGCCTGTCATTCCACGATTAATGTCCCCGCCATGTTTACATGGCCCTTTCGTCGGCAGATGTAGATGTACGTTGCAGGCGGAGGGGTCATTACCAGCTGCACGGATTTTCCGGGGCCGAGCACGATGCCGGTCTCTTTCATCGACAGGGGTGAGGATGTGCCGACGACATACATGAGGACGGGACTGTCGAATTCGTGCATCTCTCTTCCGGAGTTGTAGATCGTAAGAGTCAACGGGGATGCCGAACTGACCTTCACCAGTTGAGGCGTGAAGCGAAAGTCTTCGGCGGTCAGGGAAACGGATTGGGTTTGGTCGCAGGCTGCTAAAGTTGACGCGGCGAAAATGGAGATAAGAAGAAATAAGGCGAAACGGCGGTCAGGCGTAAGGCGGAGCATGCCCCGGCTTCCATTTGATACTGCAACCGATACTGGGCTGTTGGTTGCCGTCAATCCGTTTTCCGGCGAGCACAGCTTGGATGGCGGCGCGGAGATCACGGCCGGTTACCGGCGTATTATTGCCGGGACGACTGTCATCCAATTGTCCACGATACATCAACCGTCGGTCGCGATCGAAGAGATAAAAGTCCGGTGTGCAGGCGGCTTTGTACGCTTTCGCGACCTCCTGCGTTTCATCGTGACAAAAGGGAAAGGTGAAGCCCAAACGGGCGGCCATTTCTTTGAGCTTGGGTGGGGCATCGTCGGGATACCCGACAGAGTCGTTGCTGCTGATCGCGATGATCCCTAAACTTGCGTCGCGATAATCATGTCCCATCTTGGCGAGCTCCT
>NZ_JBLYIG010000108.1:0-3562 GCF_049222245.1 Nitrospira sp. BLG_2
AGGGGATGGCGCTCGGGCTGGTATCCACGCTGGGAAGGAGCGAAAAATTAAAAGGAGTCGGGAGTCTTTATTTAGGAGCCCTTTGGTCGTCCACGTGGCCGTAACGTGGATTCCATCCCAAACCGTGTCGCCATACGCTTCACCTAGGCGTTGTCGCCAAACGGGTGGCCTCGTTGCACACTGAGTCGGAGCGCCTCCAGTTCTGACAGACTCTGGGCGTGATTGACGAACGTGAGCCAATGACGTGGATGCTCAACCGGCCAGTCACTCAGCCAGGCGGTCAATTTGGAATTCACTTGTGCTCGTCGCCACAAACTGGGCCATTGCCAATCTTCCGCGTGGCGCACCAGCTCGGCTCGTAGCGCATTGCACTCTACATAGCGCACAACGGTGATAAAATGCTCATCGGCCTGGACCGGAAAGGAGCAGAAGCGGCCTTGATAGAGCGACATCAACTGAGGCAGAAAAATAGCTAACACAGGCCATGCTGGCATATAAGACGAAGCTTAGTCCCGGCTATATAGTTCGGCTTGAACAGGGTCGACATGACCCATCACTTAGCCCTTTGGCAAAGGATTTGAAGGCGCTGAAGGTGCCTTTGGAGAATTAGTGAAATGAATGAGTCTATCAGTGAAGATGATCTGCAAACGTTTGAGGGATGGCTAACGTATCAGGCTATTGACACTTCCATGATGACCACGGAGGAGTTGGCCACCTGGCGGTGCTGTTTCGAGGAGACACGGAAGCAGCGTGGTGCAAGTTCGAAGGTTGGGCTGATGAATCTCAAAACAGTTCCTGGGGAGAATAAGTACGCAGTGGCGGTTCGTGAGGGAGCAGACCTGTTCCTTGTTTTATGGGTACGGCGCAATCAAAAAGGAGAGTATTTTGTTTTGAAACCGATGAGCGATAGACAATTGAACCTACATAGCAGCCATCACCGCGATGGCACTCTTCACCATAAAATTGTAAAGCCAAAGGTTCTCCCAGCTCAGAAGTCTCAGTCGTTCCCCATTATGAATGGATTCACACCGAAGGAGACTGGGGCCATCTGTGATCCAAAGGCATTCACCGGCATCGTCGAAGTTGCATCAGGAATTCTCGGGCCACAGCATGGCTGTATCGGTGTGATTCTTGCTGACCCAGGTATTGGTTTGCCCGACTATACGTGGGCGTATGAAGTATTAACTCAGACGGTTTTTCGTGAAGTATCGCCGCACGTTGTAGTTTCAATCCTGCGCAAGAAACATTCCGACTAAAGAGTCGCCATCATGATCATCGACATCAATGCATTAAGGTTCACCAAGCAGAACGGCATTAGCGAGGGATTGAGCCAGGAGAGTCGCGTTGAGGGGCCTTCCAGTCAGGATGACTGCAACTGTCGCCGAATGGGCTATCGAGTCAGTGTTAGGACCCATCAAGGAATTTTTGACACGCCGGACCCTGATTTGTGGTGCATGTTTTTCGGCCAGCTTTCCTGCCTTCCCGATTTCTGCTAGTATTCGCTCATGGGACATGACGCTACCAAATTGCTGGAGGCTGCGTTGAAGCTTCCGCCTGAAGCTCGAGCTGCAATGGCCAGTTCGTTATTAGAAAGCCTTGATACAGTCATCGATGCTGATGCAGAAGCAGAATGGGATCGTGAAATTGCCCGTCGGCTGAAGGACCTCGATGCAGCTTCCGCCGGTGTTATTTCCTGGAGTGATGCCCGCCGAAAGATTCTCGGTCGCTGATGCCCGGTCTTCCCATTGTAATCCATTCTGAGGCTGTAGAAGAAGCCAGGGCAGCTCGGCTGTGGTATGCGGAAAGAAGTCAGTCTGCTGCGGACTCGTTTCTTGCCGAACTCGATCATGGGATCGAAGCCATCTCTGAATCACCCGAACGCTGGCCTCTGTTCGTGCACGGCACTCGTCGTTATCTGTTCAATCGGTTTCCTTTCCAGATCGTGTATCGAGTCGCCAACGAACGTATTGAGATTGTGGCCGTCGCTCATGGCCGACGGCGGCCAGGGTATTGGCGGTCGCGGGAATAGGTGCCAAACGTACCGAGGATGGTTCCAAACTGCAAGTGGGGGTCAGGTCTTGCTTCTTGCATTCTGCCTCACCCAACTCTCACCGACCGATTCGGGCCGCCATGGCGAAGTGGAAAAAATAACGGTCGAGGGAGGCTAAGTCGCTGCCGTACGTGTGCCCTCCGAACATCGCATCGCAGAGCAACTCCCGCGCGCGGGTCAGTTCTTTCCGCCGGCCTTTCCAGCGTTCGTCTGCAATCGTCAAGTCCAGCAGTTCCACCGCACGGTCGAAGGCCTGTTCGCAGCGTTGCGGATCCTTTCCATGCCACCGGGCGGCACGTGCTACGTCGCTGCCGACGTTGGCCAGTTGCTCCATGAGCGAGAGCGTGTGCCATCGTCCCGCGGCCAATTGCTCGTGAAGCGGTGCAATAGTGTGTGGCTAGTCCTGTACTAGTCGATTGACGATAGCCGTGACGGCGTCACGGATCTCAGCACGCTCGACGTATCGTGAACGATTTCCTCCGGATGGACGTACATTGATCATTGAGTCGAATTCAATCCATTCGGGGAGCGGCCGCTCAGGATAGAGGTTGATGCCCCACAGGTTTTTCTGCAGTGAACCCTGCTCTAAAAGTATGGCTTCTTCGTCAGAATGCAGTTCCCCGCCGATAGCCATAATGCGTTGTTCCACATCTACCACGGCTTTAACCATGTCGCCGAACTGTTGTTGAGCCATCATGTTCAAGTCGGCTTTCCTCATACTTGTACGAATGACGATAATCTCCATAAGGTTCCCGAGGTGAAGTAAGTGTTGCGGGAGGCAAGATTGCGGTTTGTGCGGGCTTCTGTCAACCACAAATTGACCGAAGGAGGGTTGAGGTACATCTTACTCTGGGTTTGACCGTGACGATCATTGCGCCGACTTTCAGTATCTTGAATTTTACCCGCCGAGGGGAAGGCAACAAAGCCCACGAGTAGTCGTTTTGGTGGACCATGTTTCCCCTCGTTGATTCGCACAAGCCAGCTGCCTCGGCTCTTCAATTATTCCGTCGCATTGCTCCGAGACGAGGAAAAGAATTCCGACATTGCCCGGCTTTCATCAACACCAAGGGTTCACTGTGCCACTGTGCGAACTCAACTGGGCTTAGATTGCTGTTCTGTGTATGGCTTGCTGACGCATAACATATTTGTTACTCTCCTGTGTGGACTACAAGATCACGTATTACAGCGAGACCGTGCAGAACGACATTCTTGCTCTGCCAGACACGCTGGCTGCAAGATATATTGTCCTCACCCGACGAATGATCGTGCTTGGACCGAACCTTGGGGCGCCGCATACGAAGTCTTTTGGCCACGGTCTGTTTGAGTTACGATTAAAAGGAGCGGAGGGAATCGCCCGGGTGTTTTTTTGCGCATTGGCGGGAAAACGAATCGTCATGCTGCATAGCTTTCTCAAGAAGTCGGAAAAGACGCCTCTTCGAGAACGCGAAATTGCAGAGGCGCGAATGAAGGAGGTCAAACGTGCGGACACATGATCAACTCATCAAAAAGCTT
>NZ_JBLYIG010000109.1:0-2671 GCF_049222245.1 Nitrospira sp. BLG_2
CGACGGTGCAGCTAGGACTACCCCTAGAGAATTAAGGATCCTTGGGTTTAGCTCTTGTGAAATACTGCATACGACTGAGACGCTTGCAATGCCGAGTATCAGCGTCTTCGCGACAGGTCCACCGAGTCGTTGCAGACGGAAGATATGACAACCGAGCCGGTTCTGTTTCTAACGATGTCCTGATGAAATCCGCTACAGGACCTATGGGGATCGATATGTGCAAATTGCGGACACGTCCGTACCCCAGGGTTTTTCCTACTCTTGCCTCCTGACTGCTCGCCGCTCACAACTATCCGCCGCTTGACCGGTGAGACGCTCATTGCTAGGCTCGACATGTGCAAACATCCGACGCAACACCTGAAAAGATCACAGCTGCGCTGCGCCCGTTGATGCGTCGTCCGGACATCCAACTCATCATCCTTTTTGGCTCTACGGCCCACGGTAATACCCATCGCGACGGCGACATCGATGTGGTCGATCTCCGCCGTGCGTCTCCACCATTGGCTCTGGAAGCGTTGCGTCACGGACGATTGCTCTATGAGTCGCGCCCCGGCAGCTACGCGGCTTTTTATTCCTTAGCGCTTCGGCGCTACGTCGATACGGCTAAGCTGCGCGTCGCCCAACAACAAGCCATTGGAAATTTCCTCGCCGCTCGAGGACTGACGTGACGCCGGTCGATCCCGCCGTCATTCGCCGCAAGCTGGGACTCATCATCAATAACCTCCAAGCATTGGAATCCATCCGAGATATCGCACCGGTTCGATATCACGGTCACTACCCCTTCTTCACCGCTTCTTTAATCACATCATAGAGTTGTTCGACCGCCGATTCTTTCGTCATGAGTCCGACTGCTCCTGCCCGCATCATCGCTTCCTCATTTTCCTTGGAGGCGTTCACCGAGAGTCCCACGACGATCGTGTCCGGATAGCGGCGTTTGATCCACCCTGTCGCTTCGATGCCGTCCATCTTCGGCATATTAATATCCATCACCACCACCGTGGGCCGCAGTTGATCCACCAGCTGCAAGGCTTCTTCGCCATTGGCCGCCTCACCTACCAATTCAATGTCCGCATACGCGTCTAAAATCGCGCGTAAACCCTGACGGACCATGATGTGGTCATCCACTAACAAGACACGGATTTGAGGCGCAGTGGACTGCATGGTTGAGGCGAAGGTTGAAGAAGAGCCTCTCTTCGGACCCGAGGCCTTTACCTTGCTCCCAACCTCACCGTCCTTTGCCAAGGGTAAGAGCAATGTCGCGGTCGTCCCCTGCCCAGGAACGGAGTGGATATCGAACGACCCGCCCAGCGCCCGCATCCGTTCTTGAATGCTCAGCAGACCATACTTGGATGAAATCCCGCCACTAGCAGTTCCGGCAGCAACAGCAACTGACGTGACAGCTGCAAAATCGAATCCTTTCCCTTTATCACTCACGGTAATACGCAGATTTCCCTCTTGCTGTTCCATCACGAGGGCGGCCTGTCCGGTCCCGGCATGCTTCGCCGAGTTGATCAGGAGCTCGCGCACGGATTGGAACAATAAGATGACTTGGTCTTCCGGCAACCGGAGATCCCGATCCTCCGACACGGTGACGGTCACGGTCTGTTCGTGCTTCCGCATGGAGGCGCCGAGCCATCGGAGCGCCGCCGCCAGTCCCTGATCCCTCAGAACGGTGGGACTGAGATCCGAGACGAGGGTGCGCGTATAGGTCAGCGCGTCGGAGAAAATGTCGTTTACTTTTTTGAAGATCTGCTCATAGGCCGGCACTCCGTCGGCGAGGCGCTTTCCTTGGCCGATCGTGAGCTTTCCCAGCACCAGCATCTGCTGCAAATGGTCGTGCAGTTCGGTCGCCAGGCGCTTGCGCTCCCGTTGCTCGGCGAGGTTCAGCTCGGTCGCCAAGACGCGCAGGCGCTTCTGAGAGTGCACAAGATCCCGCGTACGGTCTTCGACTTGCGCTTCGAGCTCCTCGGCAGATCGCTCCAGGCGCAACTGCCCCTCCTTCCGGTCCGTAATGTCGAGATTGACTCCCACCACGCGGACAGCACGACCCTCCGCATCGCACAGCGTTTTCGCCTTGGCGTAGATCCAGCGCACTGCCCCATCCGACCGCACGATGCGATATTCGAATTCGGAGGGCGCGGTGGGATCTTCCAATGAACGTCGGATACCTGCATGCGCCGACGCCAGGTCGTCCGGATGGATGAGGCGTTGCCAGGCCTCGGCCGTGCCGTCGAAGCTGCCGCCCGGCAGACCCCAGATCCGTTCCAATTCTGGGGACCAGACGCCTTTTTGTGCGGCGATATCCCAATCGAAGACCGCGATATTGGCTGCCGATTGGGCCAACTGCAGCCGTGCCTCACTCGCCTGGATGGCCGATTCCAATCGCAAATGAGGGGTGATATCGAGCGCAATCCCGCTCAAGGCATAGGGGATGCCCTGATTGTCACGCAATAAGAACTTTTGGACCAGAGAGGTGTGGACTCCGTCCGCTTGGGGCACCTGTTCCTCCACGGTCAACAAGCTCCCTGATTCCCACACTCGTTGATCGTTGGCCATAAATTGCTCGGCCAGTTCGGCCGAAAGGAGGTCTCGGTCGGTGTTGCCAAGGGCTTGTTCGCGATAGACACTCAACTCCCGTGCACACTGCTCGTTCATGAAGAGATACCGTCCA
>NZ_JBLYIG010000110.1:0-2491 GCF_049222245.1 Nitrospira sp. BLG_2
GGAACCATCTGCGCCAAGGAAAGCTGCAAATCGCCGGTAACAGGAGGCAAGTCGATGAGTAGATAGTCCAAGTCTCCCCACAACACATCGCGGAAGAACGCTTGCAAATACTGCTGAACCATCGGGCCGCGCCAAACCAGCGGGGCTTCTTCCGGCACGAGAAACGCCATCGAAATCAGCTTTACCCCGTAATTCTCGACCGGGAGAATCTTGCCGTCTTTCTGTTCCGGTCCGGTCGTGCTCCTCATCACCAGGGGGATCTTGGGGCCGTAGAGGTCGGCATCCAAGAGTCCTACCTTAGCACCGGCCACAGCCAACGCACAGGCCAGGTTCGCCGCCACGGTCGATTTTCCCACCCCGCCTTTTCCGCTGCTCACCGCGATGACTTGCTTCACTCCTGGAATCAAATTATCTTTTGCCTGGGGCTGTGGTGCCCCATGGCCATGTTCGTCAGCCATATCAATATCTCCTACTCCGATTCACCCGACCGGTCTTAGAGGATGTGCATCCACGATCCAAGCCTCTATTGAGCCTGATATCAGCATCATAAGCGATGCCATATGCGAAATGATATGGGGTAGCTCGGTCTATCGACCATCTGCCGACCGGGGAAGTCGTGGGCGATGACCATCGGCCAATTGGAGAGGTATACTGAATTCAAACGAAGCGCGTCATTCGCAGGACTCCGATGACCTCATCTCTTCCCCTGGAACCAACCATTCGCCGGATCGGCGAACAACTTGCGCAGCTCTCCTCCGGGCTTTCACCGTCGATCTTCGATAGCCGCTGGTGGGCTCATTCGGCGATCAATCTGGCGATGAAGGATGCATCCTTTAAGACACGGTTGTTTCACTTCATCGATGTCCTTCCGGTCATTCAGGACGATGAACGAGTCGTCTCGCTCGCCGATGAGTATTTCGGCCACGAGAGCAGCGAGTTGTTCGGACTTCAGCGGGGATTGAAGGCGCTGGCTTCAACGAGCCTGGGAGCCCGTCTCACCGGCAAGTCGATCAGGAAACAGATCGAGCAGATGGCCAAAACTTTCATTGCCGGTGCCTCGATGGAAGAAGCAGTTCCGGCCTTGGCGCGACTATGGAAAACCGGACGAGCCTCGTCTGTCGATCTTTTGGGCGAAGCCACAGTCAGCGAACCGGAAGCCGACCGCTATCGTGATCAGTGTCTGAATGCTTTGATTGAACTCGACCGAGCCTCCAAAACGTGGGCCTCGGCTCCGCTGCTCCAACAAGACCACTTGGGACCGATTCCACGCGTACAGCTCTCGCTCAAAATTTCAGCTCTCTCCTCACGGTTGGGCCCGATCGATCCCGATGGAAGTTACGAGTCGGTGGCCGCGCGTCTCCGCCCGTTGGTAGATCTGGCACAGTCCCTGCCCGCCGGATTGATTTTCGATATGGAGCAGGCAGAGACAAAAGACCTCATTCTGCATATTTTCAAGAAGCTCTTCGCAGAGCCGGCCTATCGAGCCTATCCCTATGCCGGACTCGCGTTGCAGGCGTATCACCGAGAAACCGAGCGCGATATACAGGAATTGGTGGCTTGGCTACGAACACGCCATGCGCCGATCACAATCCGATTGGTCAAAGGCGCGTACTGGGATTCAGACACCGTCCGGTATCGGCAAGCTGGCTGGCCGCTTCCGCTTTTTGAACACAAGGCGGAAACCGACATTCAGTACGAGCGATTGATTCCGATGCTGTTTGAACATTCCGATCTCATCCGCCCCGCGTTCGGCACGCATAATCTTCGCACGTTGGCCGCCATCGAAGCCCATGCCGAATCGCGGGGTCTTGCTCCTGAAACCCGCGAGTACCAAATGATCTTCGGCATGGCCGAGCCCTTCCAGCAAGCCATGGTCAAATTAGGCCGCCGTGTCCGCCTCTATAGCCCTGTGGGCCGGCTGCTTCCCGGTATGGCCTATCTCGTTCGGCGGCTCTTGGAAAATACGTCGAACGAATCGTTTCTGCAAAAAGAATACGTTGAGTCCCAGCCATTGGCCCGACTCCTCGCTCCACCGGCAGCTCCGACTCAGCTCCAAGACACTACAACGAGCGGCGGAAAGCATTTCAGCAACGAACCGCACAGCGACTTTTCACAGGCAGCGATTCGAAAGAGCATGCGGGCCGGCATCGGATCGGTTCAATCTCAGTTAGGCCGACAATGGTCCGGTGAAACACTGGGTATCAGACTGACCGGCCCATGGCTAGAATCCCGTGATCCTTGTAGACCGAATGAGGTCGTAGCCAGGGTGCAGAGCGCAACGGTATCCGATCTGGATCCCATCATCGAACAGGCGCTCAAACAATGGCACCCTTGGCGGCGGATGGCTCCGGAAGCACGATCTGCCATACTAAGGACGGTCGCGTCGGAACTATCTCGCCGCCGGTACGAACTGGCAGCGTGGGAGATCTTTGAAGTCGGCAAGACCTGGCGGGAGGCCGACGCCGATGTGGCGGAAGCGATCGACTTTCTC
>NZ_JBLYIG010000111.1:0-4427 GCF_049222245.1 Nitrospira sp. BLG_2
CTTTCCGGCCTTCGTTCGTTCCATCACCAACTGTTGGTCCATCACACCCACCCGGACCGCCTCGGCAGCATGGAGCGGCTCGATCCACTGCGCCAGTGACAACGCGACGGCCACCACGACCACTCTCATTGCTCTCGTCATGACCTACCTCCCGTAGTACTTAGGGATATTCGCGGTTGAATTCCTCGATGACCGGACCTGAAATGTCCAGACCCTCTTCATGATAGATGGTCGGACCACCCTTACTCTTATCGACGACAACCTGCAACCCGAGATGCTTCGCGACTTTCGCAACGATGACTTCGATCTTGTCACGAAACCCTTCCAGCACGTCCTTTTGTTTTTCTTGGACTTCCCGATTCAATTCCGAGGCCTTTTGCTGGTACTCTTGCATGCGTCGACGAAACTGCTCTTCCCGATCTCGTTTCGCGGCGGGACTCAGGACAGAGGACTGCTTGACAAAGTCCTCTTCCATCCGCCGCAACTCCTTTTCCTCCAATTCCATCAGCGCTTGCCGGTTTTTGGAAAAAGCGGTCAGATTTTCCTTGGCCTTCTTGCCCGCACTCGTCTCGTTGAGCAAGCGCTGTGAATTGATCACCCCGATCTTTGCGTCGATTTTGCCGCCGCCTGCAGCACATCCATTGAGAACCAGCATGATGACGACCGCAGCCGACATCAACGTCCAGTCGATCCGTCCCGTCGATCGCTTCCACCGATACTCGCTCCAACGTACCACGCCAAGACTCCGGCTAGAATAAGGTTCCGATCGTAAACTCGAAGACTCCGGCCCGCTCCCCCGGACGGGCATCAAGATTGATCCCATAGGCAACACGCAACGGACCGAAGGGAGATATCCAGCGCCCCTCTAAACCGACCGCAGGTCTCAACTGAATCGACAACGGTTCATGATCGTCAAAACCCTTCCCGTAGTCGAAAAAGAGAACACCGTTCAATTTCGCCTCGGAAGAGATCGTAAAGATCAGTTCGGCGTTGAAGATCAATTGCTTGGCAGCGCCATATGGAGCATGCGTTGTGGGAACCGTAGGACCGGCCCGACCGAAGGCAAACCCACGCATCGTGTTGATACCGCCGACAAAAAATCGTTCGTTCAGCGGAATCTCTGTGCCGTTGAGCGCTTTGACTTCTCCATAGCGAGCCCGTAGCGAAACCCTCATGTCCAGCGGAAGGGGGGTGACTTTGATCACATCCATATAGTACTTGATGAAGTCATTGGTTCCCCCCATATACGGGGTTCCGATATCGAACCCGCCGCCGATCCGCCAACCCGATCTGGGATCGAGATAATAATCCCTGGTGTCTCTGAACAACGATGTCCGAAATCCCGTCGAAGACTGCGTCCCCAGTTGACGACACACGATTGGAACCAGATCAGGGCAAATACCCGGTTGAGGATCCTTGAACGTGAGTTGCTCTCCAAAGATGCTGACGCTCCCTGTCACATACTCCGATAACCAACGGCCCAGCGTGATATTTCCGCCGGTCCGTTCCTCAAAATAAGACAGATAATTCGTGATACTGCGGTACCCATCTATCTGCAGCGACGTCAATGAGTCGTTCAAATAGGGATTTCGAAAGGTGATGGATCCGAGACTTCTTCGCTGGCCGAGTTGCCCACGGATGCGGCCCATATAACCGTACCCGCCCAAGTTGCCTTGAGTGATATCGGCGATTGCCACGAGGCGATCCAATGTGCTGAAACCTCCGCCGAGGCTGAACATCCCCGTCGGTTTTTCTTTCACACGCACGTTCAGATCGACCTTATCGGGTGCAACTTGCGTGGGCAGGATTTCGACCGTCTCGAAGAAATTCAAGTTGTTCAATCGTTGAAAACTTCGCTTCAGGGAAGCGGTGTCGATCACATCTTGCTCGTCCACTCGTATTTCTCGCCGGATGACGTTGTCTCGTGTCTTGTCATTCCCGTAGATATTGATCTGTCGGATCCGCATCATTTCCCCTTCTTTGATATTGAAAATGATGCCGACCGTCCGTTCCTCATTGTTCGGATTCACGTTGGGCACGACTTCGGCAAATGAGTACCCCTTACTTCCATACAGATCCGTGATTCGGGTGATTTCATCTCGGATTTTGGCACGCTGAAAGATCTCTCCCTCTTTGAGTCGCAATCCCTCTCGAAGCTCCGGATCTTCAAATATCGTGTGTCCTCTAAACCCTAGTTCTCCTATCGTGAAGGGCTCACCCTCCGTGATGGGGTAACTGACGATAAACCATTTTTTATCTTCGGTGAGCTCCACCGACGGCTGGCCGACTCGAACATTGAAATACCCCTTGTTCAGGAGCACTTCTTTGATCCGCTCCACATCATTGGTCAGCTCTTCACGCTTCAGAACGCCCGCGTCGGACACGACCGAAGGCAATTTGAGCCTCGTCACGAGGCCGTACCATGGGATCCATTCCCGGGTCGACATGATATTGAGCATCTCGTTCTTCGTTGCCGCACGCAGCCCTTCGAATATCACCGTCTTGACCTTGGCCTTCTCTCCCTCCGTAATATGGAAGGTCAGGCGCTTCCGGTCCTCATCTAACGCCTCAATCACGGGAACAACCTGCGCGTTGTAATATCCGTCATGCTGATAGGTCAGACGAATGGTCTCGGCGCTTGCCTTGGCCTGTTGTTGATCAAGAAATGTCTGGCTCTTGATAGTCGTTTTTTCCTTCAGCTTCTCGTCGGTCAACTGCTCGTTACCATCGAAGACAATTTCGGTGATAAACGGCTTCTCCCGCACGACGAAGGTCACCGCCATCCCATCGGCGATCGATTCGGTTTCGACCTGCACATCCTCGAAAAATCCCATGTCGTATAAAATCTTCACTTGCCCACGCACATTTTCCGGCGTATAGCGATCGCCGGCTTTCAGCGTGAGCCGACCGGCAATCGCCGGGACTTCGATTCGTTTGGTCCCTCGAATTTCAATCGAAGCAACTTTGAGGTCGGGCGTCTGAGCGAGCGCCTCGATCACACCACACAACACAGAGACAACCATAACTACGACCACGAACGATCGAGAACTGTAGACGGCATGCTCGGTCACCGATAAGGATTCCTATGGCGAAGTATGGAGATGGATGGTGCGGTCGGAACCACCACACACATCCTCTCCGCTATCATACATATGCCGACTCCTACACGAGTCGGTCCGTCCCATTCTGCAGAACGCGCACTGGACCGCAAGAGCACCCTTGTCCCGAATAAGCAGCCCGGCAGCTCTATCATGCGAACGTCCTTGCGCCACCCGACCGCGCAAAAACTTCCGGATTATATTGGGGTCATTTTGCATTGTAAAGGAGTGTCCCGTCCTATGATTCGATGTGCGCATACCTCCTTATTGGCCCTAATTCCGACGATCTCAACGATCGCATCGTCATGACCGTCACGCGCCATTCCGGAGAAACGGCACGGCACACTCTCGCCCGTGAGCATCTTCTTTTCACGGGGATGACAACGTCGCCTTTGATGCGGCGAGTTCCTCTGTTTCTTGACTTCACACACACCATCACATAGTATCCTTCCATGTCGCGTCTGACTGTCAGAAAAGCGGTTATCCCCGCCGCTGGCCTTGGGACACGATTCCTTCCCGCCACAAAGGCATCTCCCAAAGAGATGTTGCCGTTGGTCGACAAGCCGCTCATTCAATATACGGTCGAAGAAGCGGTGGCCTCGGGCATCGAGGACATTATCGTGATTACCGGCCGCGGTAAACGCGCCATCGAAGATCACTTTGATCGTTCCGTTGAATTGGAAGAAAATTTGAAAGGCACCGGCAAGAGTCAGGTGCTCCATCAAATCCGGCAGATCTCGAACCTCGCGAACTTCTGTTACGTGCGGCAATCCGAAGCCCTCGGCTTGGGGCATGCCGTGTTGTGCGCGCAACACCTGATCGGCGATGAACCCTTTGCGGTCATTCTCGGAGACGAGATCATAGACGCCGATGTCCCAGCACTCGCGCAATTGATCCACATCTATAAAAAACGTCATGGAGCGGTTCTCGGAGTGCAGGAAGTTCCCAAGGCAGATGTCAGCCGGTACGGAATTGTGACCCCCAAGCGCCTCGCTCATGGTCTGCATCGGGTTGAGGATTTGATAGAGAAACCATCGCCGACTGATGCCCCATCCACGCTCGCCGTGATCGGCCGGTATGTCCTTCCTCCGGAAATCTTTCCGATTCTGAGAAAAACGGCGCCAGGCAAGAACGGGGAAATCCAGTTGACCGACGCGCTCAAGACACTTGCAAAAAAAACTCCGATGTACGCCCTGGAGGTAGAGGGACAGCGCCATGATGCCGGAGACAAGTTGGGGTTTTTGGTCGCCACCGTTGAGTTCGCATTGAAGAACCCGGCATTGGGAGCAGAATTCCGCGACTACCTTTCGACCAGAATGCACACCGCAT
>NZ_JBLYIG010000112.1:0-9272 GCF_049222245.1 Nitrospira sp. BLG_2
ATGATGGGACGGACGGATTTCAATTCAAGAGCAAATCCCGGGTTTTCTTATAGGCTGGATCTTGCATGCGATCCAGGTCGGACCGCACAAACCCCAGGCCCGTTACGCACAGTTCAAAGTTTTCGGATAATTTTTTGAACAAAGGCAAATTGGCTTCGGCATCATCACGGCCGATTTGCGCGACGATCCCATAGGACCGTTTCCCCGTCTTCACATAGTCCACAAGGAAGTCCTTATGATAAATAAGCCCGGTAGATTTGAGTCGTCGAAGATACTCGGGAAAGAGTCCGGCCATGAACAGAGTGAAATCCCCAATATGCCGATGGACATCCCGCTCACGGTCCAGCGATTGGGCTTCGAGCATGACTTCCGACTCGAAGAGCAAATCGACGACGCTATCGACCGGCTGGTTCTGTCGATTTCTGATCTTATAGAGCTGATCCGTATGGGTGAAATCGACCAACAGATCCGAGACGTACGATGTGACCTTGGCATCAGGCCAACCAAGATGCTCCGTGAAGCTCTTTTCGGTTAGCGCGCCGAAGAGTTGCCGGAGCGGGTGCCGTGGAGGAACTTGAGTGCTCATCTCCACCTCCTACGAAGACTGGCTAGGCTTGCGCTCAGTATACCAGATTGCGACTACGAACAGGTTCCTACTCTAGCAGGCTGTTGAAAAAGTCCGCGAGCGGCGTTCTCGCGGCGCTTAGAGGCTCAACGTACGGCCCAATGTACGCTTCGCCTCCTCGCTTGCTGCGGCCTGGCTCGACGACCTTTTTGACCAGCCTGCGGTCTTGTGAGATGGCCTGGAACCACTGGATCTCCTGTCTTGCCATACTTGCAGATTAGTTTGTCAACATCCTGCTAGTCGATTCTATCGGAACGACGCCATCAGACCTTGAGTCAAGGCAAGCGTCGCTCTCTACTGTCCACGACGAATGTCACCGGCCCATCGTTCACTAACGCCACGCGCATATGCGCGGCGAACACACCCGTCTCCACCGACGTCCCGCATGCCCGCAGATCAGCCACGACCTGCTCATAGAGGCGCTTGGCGAGGTCGGGAGGAGCAGCCCCATCGAAGCTGGGACGACGTCCGTTGTCGGTTCGGCCTACCAGCGTGAATTGGGAGACCAACAACACGGCGCCGCCGACATCCGCCAGCGACCGATTCATTTTACCCTGATCATCGGCGAACATGCGGAGGCTCCGAATCTTGTCGACCACATACCGTGCGTCCGATTCGTCATCGCCTTTCGCGACACCCAACAAAACCATCAAGCCGTTCCCAATCCGACCTACGATTGTTCCTTCGACCTCTACCGAGGCATTGGTCACGCGCTGAAGCACCGCCCTCATCGCTTGAGTCACCCCCGTTGCAATTGAGTCAATGTCCCTTCGAGGGAGAGCAGCTTGCGTTTCATGGCCAGTCCCCCGGAAAAACCTCCGAGCGAGGCATCGTGCGCGACAATCCGGTGACAAGGGACGACGATAGGCAACGGGTTCGCGCCCACCGCATTGCCGACCGCACGGGCATAGTGTCGTCCGCCCACCCGGGCGGCAATCCATTGATACGAGCGGAGCTTGCCGTATGGGAACCGCTGCAGGGTCCACCAGACCTTGCGTTGGAACGAGGTTCCCTGCGACAGGTCGAGCGGCACATCGAAGGCATTCTGTCCCCCTGCGATATAGTCGAACAGTTGACGGCGGGCTGCTTCCAGTCGCGCCGACTCTCCTTGTTGGATCGGCCCGTGTAACTGTGCCCTGAGGGCGGACTCGGCGGCTCGTTTTGAGCGTTTCGGCAACACGATTGCTTGAATCCCTTTTGGAGATTCCGCGATTCCCATCCAACCCCATGGGGAACGAAAGACTATCGCACGCTGCATGGAGCTCTCCTTGTTACGCCGCCAATCGACCCAATTTTCTGCGCACCATTCCCCACACCACCCCGAGTTCTTCCGACCGAAACAACGCATGAACACCGAGATATCCACCTACACTCAACCCGACAGCGGCAACAAGCATCGCGGATTTCGTGATCCATCCGGCGGGATGAGTCCATACCTGTGCGCCGGCTACCCACCAGCATGCCAGGACCAACGGAATACATGCGACAAGGACCCGAAGGCAAGAGCGTCGCACCGCTCCCCAGTCAACTCCGCCCAGTCTCCGGTTCAGCACCGTTACCAGAATGACTCCGTTGACCATGGCCGCCAAGGCCGTGGCGAGCGCCAACCCGGCCGCGCCTAGAACAGACATCAACACCAGCGAGAAGAGGATATTCGCCGCGAGGGCGACCGCCGCGGCAATGGCCGGCGTCCTGGTATCTTGCAGCGAATAGAACGCCGTGACGATGATACGGACCCCTGCGAATGCCCACAAGCCGACGGCGTAACAGAGGATCGCCAGGGCCGTTTCAGCCGTATCTTGCGCGGTGAATGTGCCGTGCTCGAAAAAAAGATGCACGATCGGAGTACGTAACAAGATCAATCCCGCCATCGCCGGCACGATGATGAAGAGGATCATACGCAGGCCGAACCCGAGCGTGGTACGCAGTTCATCCAGGGCGCCTCGCGCCGCTTGTGAAGATAACGTGGGCAGAATCGCCGTCGCCAACGCGACCCCGAAGATGCCCAGTGGAAATTGGATGAGCCGCATGCCGTAAAACAAATAGGTCGGCCCACCGGCGAAGAACGATGCCAACACCGTGCTCACCGTCAAGTTGATCTGAGTCACGGACAGACCGAGCAGCGTGGGCACCATCAATGTACCGATCCGCCGCAGACCCGGATGGCCCGGCTCGAATCGAAAGCCGAACAGCAATCCCCGCAGTTTCAGACTGGGAAGCTGCATGGCGAATTGGGCCGCCCCTCCCGCCACCACGCCGATCGCGACCCCGATAATCGGCTCGCTCAGAAGCGGGGCCAACCACGCGGCGCCGACGATGATGAAGACATTCAGGAAAAGCGGAGAGAAGGCCGGCGCCGCAAAGGCCCGCACCGAGTTCAGAATGCCCATGGCTAATGCCGCCAAGCTGATGAACAGAAGGTACGGAAACATGACGCGGGCGAGCAGCGTCGTGAGCGCGAGTTTGTCGGGATTGTCCTGAAATCCCGGCGCGAGCAGCTGAACGAGCCAGGGAGCGGCCACAATCCCGGCAATCGTTACCAGCGTGACGACGGTCAAGAGCGTCGTGAACACCGCGCTGGCCAGTTCCCAGGCTTCCTGTTTACTCCGCGTCGTCCGGTATTCCGTGTACACGGGAATGAAGGCCGACGACATCGAACCCTCCGCAAACAGCTCGCGGAGGAGACTGGGAATACGGAACGCGATGAAAAAGGCATCCGCGGCCGGCGTCGCGCCGAACAATCTGGCCAAGACCATGTCGCGGATGAAGCCCAGGATTCGGCTGGAAAATGTGGCGATGCCGATCACCCCGGCCGCCTTGACGACTGATTGATTCTCATCCTGCAGCTTGGCAGGAGCGCCGGTCGAGACGGTAGGCTCTGACATGGATCCGGATTCTAGCGGAACGATCGCGGGCCGTCTATCGAACCTGAGATTTATGGGTACTTTCTCAGCACCGCTGTCTTTTGGCGTGCCGTCCGGGGCATGAACAGAGACGCGTCAATGTCGATTTCAGGAGTTGAATGATCGAATCATTGAATGTGCAAGCCGTCGCTCGTGTGGCGAGATAGTCCGTCATCAAACGTGGGTTGTAGAACGACGAAGGAAGACGTAAAGAACGCGGGTCGACTTCTTACTGAGTCGGATCTCCCGGCGGTGGACGGAGCTTCGCCCCGGGAGACCCGTTGTTCGATCGATCATGCCGCGAGTCGTTGAACCGGTGGCCGGCTGGTCATGTTTCCCATGTTCGACCCGACCTCGCGTAGCACCTCTACGTTGGCCTGAGGCTTCATCTCCAATGTGCCGTTGAACACCACGCCCTCTTCTATTGAAAGGACGGGAGTCGTCAGGCTACCTTGGACGACGGCGGGCGCACAGAGCACAATCTGGTCCTTTGCCTGAATATCACCATGGATGGTTCCACGGCACACCACCGTCCCCGCTGTAACCTTGGCCTTGAGCACTGCCTCAGGCCCCACAAGCAAGCCGCCGTCGGTATGAATTTCTCCCTCCAACGACCCATCAACCCGTACCGTGCCGGAATAGGTGATGACCCCTTTGAACTCGACATCTTTTCCGACGAAGGCGACCTCATCCGGAAGGGTCGGACCGCTCTTTTTTGATGGACTGCGCTTATCCTCCGCCCACCGCTCCTGTTCCCGCTCGACCTCCCCTCCTGTCTCGTCCTGCTTCCACATATCTCACACCCTCCTTGTCATAGCGCCGGCCGATTCGCGAACATGTTATTTATCGGTCGGCAAGGGTAATTTATTGAGTGCTCAGGATAAAGGAGGAGCTCTTATGGTTCCTCGACTAATTCATTCGATAATTCATCAGGATTGTCGCCCGGACGACCTGGACAGACCTCGGCAAGGAGAATACCGCACGTTTGGATGCTTTGGCATATCCCGCCGACAATATCACCTGCTTTTAAACGGCCGATAGCAGCCTGGACGACTAACGTCCATCGCTCCATCGGAACTCGTTGAAACAAAGGCTGATCGGGAAGCACATAGATTTGATGCTCCAAGAGGGACACCATGATCAGGACACCCGTGCGCTCGCGAGTTCGGGAGACCGCATGTTGCGCGAAGGCGCGCTCGGCCCTAAGACGTACCTTGTGATGCATACGATCGGAAGTTGTGAAGAGGCGAATGATAGGAACAAGGCGGCCGAGCCCTGCTCCCGCGCCATAGGCCAGGATTGTCGCCAGTATCAGCCAAGCCGCATTGGAGGCATGCCACCCCCAAGGCAGTCCGAGTATTTCCGTGGTCAGCAAAATAGTGAATATCGCCAGCGCGAGGATGATCCCGGCGCGATGTTGGGCATCACGATAGAGCCCGGATCGGCCCACGATCATCGGCACGATCTCCGCGTTCGTGTGTTGTTCCGCCTCCTGCACGGCCAACCTGATCCGCCTCCGTTCATCGGCTGTGAGCGGAAGTCCTTTACCAGTTTCCACTGGCGCCTCCTCCTCCGAAATCGCCTCCTCCACCGCTGAACCCCCCTCCACCACCAGATGAACCTCCACCCCACCCCCCGCCGCGGCTGCTGTACCAGACCCAATCATCCATACCACTGTACCGATTTCTCCTTCCCCCGGTGCCGGAAGCACCGATCATCAGCAAAAGAAGCAAGGTGATACCGCTCGCCAGGAGCGCAGGAACCAGCCAGGGCGCCAGGAGTGTGGAGATTCCCGCACCCGCGACCGGCCCGATGAATCGATGGATATTCATGAACATGAGCCCGACGAGCAATCCGACAAGAACGGCCACGACGACCTGTCCAATGACATCGCTTTCCTGGCGCGGAGCTGCCTTCTCGGACGCCTGATAGGTTCCTTCAATGGTCTTTATAATGGCGCTGATGCCTCCCATCACCCCGCCCGACATATCTCCGACGCGAAATCGTGGGGCGATTTCATTTCTAATGATTTGCGCCGATCGGGCATCGGTCAATACGCCTTCCAGACCGTACCCGACTTCAATGCGGACCTTGCGCTCCTTAATCGCCACCAACAGCAGGACGCCGTTGTCGGTGCCCTTGTGACCGAGTTTCCACGTCGTCGCAACACGATGAGAGAATTCTTCGAGAGATTCGCCGTCGAGGGCCGGAACGATCAGAACCGCCACTTGATTGCTTGACCGGGTTTCATGAGTCGTCAGCTGAGCCGTCAGCGATTCAACTGTAGCGCTCGGCAAGACATGGGCAAGATCGACGATCCGCCCGGTCAGCGGCGGGACATCCAGGGCATGTGCAAGAAAAGTGAAGACGCTGGTCGAGATCAAGGCGAAGACGCAGAAGAGGACGCCGTAGTACCTCCGATGCAACTGCACCATCCCCCTCAACCTCAGCCTCAAACCTGGTCTTAAAATTTGACTTCGGGAGGTTTCGCTACGGCGTTCTCATCGGCGACCGTAAAGTTGGGACGCTCTTCCAGGTGCAGCAGCAGCTTTGCCGTGAGGTTGGTCGGAAAAAACCGGACCATCTTGTTGTATTCAGCGACTCGGTCGATGTATCGCTTACGCGCCACGGTGATTCGATTCTCCGTCCCCTCCAACTGGCTTTGAAGGTCCCTGAAATTTTGATCGGCTTTCAAGTTGGGGTAATTTTCGGCTATGGCGATCAGCCGACCCAGCGCCGATGTCAGACCGGCCTGGGCCTTTTGAAATGCCTCGAATGCGGTTGAATCTTGTAGTACCTCGGGCGTCACTTGCATCCCCGTCGCCTTGGCCCGGGCGTTCACGACGCTCTCGAGGGTTTCCTTTTCATGGGCCGCATATCCCTTGACCGTCGCGACAAGATTGGGAATGAGATCGGCACGCCTCTGATATTGATTGATCACTTCGCTCCAGGCAGCCTTCGTGTCCTCATCCAAGCCTTGAAGATCGTTGTAACCGCAACCGGACACGGACAATGCACTGATCATCATCACGGTGAGCAGAGTCCTTTCCCACCAAATGCGCCCCATCGTTCCCTCCCTCAGCAGTCGCGGCACGCTGTGTTCCGTTCTCCGATCATGCTACCATGAGCATCATCATTAAGATATGTCGGTCAAGAGGACCTATGTCACGGGAACAATCGATTCACGAACCTGATGGGTTTCAAGTACGACATCGTACACTGGGCATCTACCAAGGCAGTGCGATCGACCTCGCCTTCTGGCACCCCTCGTCAGGCATGCCCGAGCACGGGCTCTGCCGATTTTCGACAAGAGACAAGGCCCAGGCGTTGGTCGACGTGCTTTGCTCACCGTCCTGCGCGGAACCCATGGATCGAAAGGATTTGACCATCGAGCCATACGATATCGCTGAACATGACCGCTTAATCACTGAATATCCGCTGCCGTCCGCCTGGGAGACGCCTATCTAGACCGGCAGCTGAAGATCTTGATCAGCCGGTGACGGTGACTCGACGGCTTTGGAGAGGACCGAGGAGGTGGAGCCCGAATGTGATTGGATAAAGGCCAGAAGACGTTTATTCTCTTGGGCCTTCCGGAGAAACTTGAACGCGATGCCGCGCGCGCTCACCGACCGCACCATGGCGGCTACTTCGACAGGAAGTTCATCTTCGGCGATGACGATCTCCAGGTAGAAAATGTCGTCCACGTGCACGTGGGTTTCACTCTTAACAATGCACCCTCCCAAGGAGAGATCCATCACGATTCCCTCCCCTCTGACTTTTCCTCCGGAAAAAGACAGACAAAGCCTCACAGGAATACGAAGATGTTCACGGCGGTCCATGGTAGGCAGACGTCCGGTGCTGAGACGACGGCCGAGAAATCGGTGGTCGCAGTGGACACAATGATACGGAACGATCCAAATCAATGCCGCGGCCAGTTCACGCGGCGATTGTGGCCACACACGAAGCACTCCATCCTTCCGGCACCGGGGGCAGATCATTTGACGCTTCATTCAGTTTTTATCTCCGGTCAAGGAAATTTCGCCGCATCCTCATTCGCACTATAAAGGCCTTTCTCCCGCAGTCAAGCTGATTGCCATCTGGCGCAATCGGCCTCCATCAGCCTTCATACCAATGGAGATATGGCGACTATGGCTCGGCATCACGCTTATTTACACGGAAACGAGGGATGACTGTGTCGTGGGCTATCGTTAAGCGGACTCTGCGTGCGGAGATTCCGGTTCAGCGGGAAGACCGGATTCGACGACACCGGCCCGGAGATATTCACGATTGAGAGTGGCTATGAAACGGACACTGATACGTTTTGGGCAGACAGCTTCACACTCGTTCTGATTGCCGCAAGAACCGAATCCTTCTCGATCCATGGCGTCCAGCATCGCGTTCACACGTCGCGTACGCTCGGGCTTGCCCTGCGGCAGAAGCGCCAAGTGCGACACCTTGGCCGCCACAAACAGCATGGCCGAAGCGTTTTTGCAGGCCGCTACACAAGCCCCACAGGCAATACACGATGCGGCATCCATGGCGGTTTCGGCTTGGTCCTTGCTGATCAACAGAACATTCCCATCGACCGCTCCACCGGTATTGACGGAGATATAACCCCCTGCCTGCATGACTCGATCCAACGCTCGACGATCCACCACCAGATCCTTGAGGATGGGAAACGCCCGTGCGCGCCACGGCTCGATCCTGATGACCGCTCCGTCGGGAAACCGCCGCATGTACAACTGACAGGTGGTAATGCCGCGGTCCGGCCCATGCGGGATGCCGTTGATCACCAGCGAGCAACTTCCACAAATACCTTCACGACAATCCTGCTCGAACGCCACCGGCTCCTCACCCCTGGCGATCAATCCCTGATTCACGCTGTCGAGCATTTCCAGAAACGACATGCCGGCGCTCACATCATGCGCTTCGTACGTCACGAACCGGCCGCTGTCTTCGGGACCTTTCTGGCGCCAAATCTTGAGGGTGAACTTCATAGTGTCGGCCGACTCCTAACTCTCTTCACTCTTCACTCTTTTATCCCTTACCCCTCATCAATTCATTGATAGCTTCTGGTTGTCGGCGGCACGAATTCAAACACCAGGGGCTCTTTGTGTAAAGCGGGTGATGCACCTTCTCGATATTCCCATGCGGCCACGTGCGCGAAACGGCTGTCGTCACGTTTCGGCTCGCCCTCCTCGGTTTGATACTCTTCTCGGAAGTGCGCTCCGCATGACTCTTCCCGATGCAACGCATCGTGGCACAGCAGCTCGGCGAACTCGAGATAGTCCGCCACTCGCCCCGCATACTCCAACTCTTGGTTGAAGGCCTCACCTGCCCCTGGAACCATCACATTACGCCAAAATTCTTCCCGTAACGCCGGGATGTCCTTTAGCGCCGATTTGAGTCCTTCTTCGGTTCGGGACATGCCACAGTAATTCCATAACAACTGCCCGACTTCTCGATGAAATGAGGCGGCCGTTCGGCGGCCCTTGCCGTTCAGAAGACGGCCGATCCTGCTCGTCACGCGCTGAATCGCCACCTGAGATTCCCGGTGATGTTCGCCGACAGGAGTGAATGTTGCCGTCGCCAAATAATGCCCGATCGTATACGGCAAGATAAAATAGCCGTCCGCTAGCCCTTGCATGAGGGAGCTGGCTCCGAGCCGATTGGCGCCGTGATCCGCAAAGTTCGCCTCACCGATCACAAAAAGTCCTGGGACGGTGCTCATGAGATTGTAATCA